>DAOWJU010000027.1 GCA_030640215.1 Desulfuromonadales bacterium | reverse complement strand
GTCAGCGGATGTCGGTGATTGGCCCCTGGTCGATGACCTGGGGCAAGCTGCTCGGCAGTACGATCTATCCCTGGTACGGGGCTCTGTTCTGTCTGCTGGTCTATCTGACCTCTCAGCCGTCGCTTGGTCTGTCAGTGGTTGAGACTGCCGTGTTGATGGTCGGTAGCGGTCTGCTCGGTCAGGCTATCGGCCTGCTCTCCAGCCTGCAGGCGATCAGAAAAAACCAGCGTTACGGCCGGTTTCAGACCACGGCATTCTTGATACTGGGCGCGAGTTGCGCTTTCTCGGTACTTTCCTGGCCATTTTCTGAGTCAGCGGATATCTTCTGGTACGATCAATACTATCCTGATGATCGCTTCGTCCTGGCTAGCCTGGTGATATTCCTCTGTTGGGCGGTCTTTGGCATCTACCGGTTGATTCGAGCCGAGCTGCAATTGAAAAGCCTGCCCTGGGCCTGGGGGTTGTTCGTCCTGTTTCTGGTCGGCTATATCGCCGGGTTTCTCGGTGATGAAATCATGGTGAGCGGTCAGAGTGCCTGGCAATTACGCCTGTTGAGCGTATTCCTGATAACTCTGCTGCTGGCCTACGGGACAGCTTTCAGCGAGAGGAAAGACCCGGTGGCATTCCGGCGCTTGCTACAGCACCTCGGTCTTCATGAATGGCTGCGGGCCATGGAGGTCTTCCCGCTCTGGTTGAGCACGCTGCCGTTTGTTTTTCTGAGCTGCGCAGTGCTGGCCATCGTCGATCTTGATTCCGGGCCGGCCGAGGAGGTGGGGCTGTTCGCGGTCCCTGCTATGGCTATGGTGCTCTTTTTGTTACGTGATTTTGGGCTACTGTTGTTCCTGAACTTCGGCCGAAATCCGAAACGTGCCGATATGCTGATGGTCCTCTTTCTAATCCTGCTTTATGGTGTTATCCCGACGATTCTGGCTGCTCTCGATCTTGATCGTTTGACTGGATTGTTCTGGCCCGTTCCTGGGGTGTCAGCTGCCATCGTCCTGCCAGCGGCTCTGGCTCAGTCTGTTGTCATGCTCGGGATGATGGTCCGGCGTTGGCGCAAGCATCATCTGAACTACTAATTTTCGCTCCCGGCGAATTACTGTACATAAGGAATTTTATCAATGTCTTTTGAATCTCTTGGCCTGTGCGATGAACTGTTGAGTGCGGTTTCTGCCCGTGGTTATACTACGCCAACTCCCATCCAGACCCAGGCGATCCCGGTGGTTTTCGAGGGCAATGATCTGCTTGCTGGTGCCCAGACCGGTACCGGCAAGACCGCGGCATTTGCTCTGCCGATTGTACAGATCTTGAGTGAAACCGTTCTGCCCAGAAAACGCAGAAGCCCGCGCGCTCTGGTTTTGGTGCCGACTCGCGAGTTGGCAGCCCAGGTGAGTGAGCAGATGCAAAATTACGCTCGGCGTCTGTCGTTGCGTTCCACCATGATTTATGGCGGAGTGAACATCCAGGCACAGATCGAACGGCTGCATCGCGGTGTCGATATTGTCGTTGCGACGCCGGGGCGATTGCTCGATCATGCGGAACGGAACACGATTAACCTTTCCAAAATTGAGTTCCTGGTTCTGGACGAGGCCGATCGTATGCTTGATCTGGGCTTTATAGACGATATCCTGCATGTGGTGGAGTATCTGCCTTCACAACGTCAGAATCTGCTTTTTTCGGCCACGTATTCGCAGAGCATTAAGCAACTTGCCGATGACTTGCTCGACCAACCTCGACGGATCGAAGTAGCACGCAGTAATATTGCGGCTGATGCTGTGACCCAGACGGTCTATCCTGTGGATCGTAACCGCAAGCGAGAAATGCTCTCGCACCTGATCCGCAAAGGCGACTGGAATCAAGTGCTGGTCTTCGCTCGCACCCGCTACGGTGCCGATAAGTTGACCGCCGAATTGCTTTTCGATGGGATTAAAGCTGCCCCCATTCACAGCAACAAGAGCCAGTCGATTCGGACACGAACCTTGGCCGAGTTCAAACGGGGTGAGTTGCGTGTGCTGGTTGCAACGGATGTGGCGGCGCGCGGGCTCGATATCGAGCGTCTGCCGCATGTCGTGAATTACGACCTGCCCCAGGTGCCTGAGGACTATGTGCATCGTATTGGTCGCACCGGTCGGGCCGGGGAGAACGGCGTGGCGCTCTCGTTGGTTTGCCCCGCTGAACAACCGCTACTGCTCGCGATTGAAAAGTTGCTCGAATATGCTATCCCACGGCAGACCATTGCGGAATTTCCGCAAATTGCGCTCAAGCGGGGGACGAAGGCAAAGGTAACCAAGAAGTCCAAGGGATCATCCAGGCCAAAGAAGAAAACGACTAAACCGACCAAGAAGAAGACACCAGCAAGTTCAACTAAGACGTCAACAAAGCCAGCAAAAACCGGCCCCCCAGCCAAGACCACAAATTCCCGCAGGGAAAGAGGTGCTCCCGCTCTCAAGACTGGTCGCCGGGGGCGTAGATCGTAAATATCTTCAACTCTTTGAAATAAATCTCGATCAGAGAATTTAGCGCTGGCAGCAGTTGCATTACGACACGCCCGCTGTAGTCTTAGTTTGTAATCTTGCCAATCTGCTTGAAATTTTCTGAATGCGTATCAGGAGCTTACGGAATGAAAAAAATATCACTATTGATCATTGTTTTTGCTTTAATTGCTGGTGGTGCTTTCTTAGCAATCTCCAGAGATTGGCAGACTCCGACTGTCAACCTGACCAAAGCAACCCATGTTAATAAAAGCGTGATCGCTACCGTCAGCGACAATCGCGGCCTTGGTGAGGTCTGCTACTACCTCGACGGCAAAGTCGATGGTCAAAGCTGTGTCAATGCTGACGGTTCAACTTCCTATGAGCTGACGGTTGACCTGACGTCTGTCGACGATGGTGAGCATGAAGTCTGTGTTGTCGCCACAGACACGAACAGCTATTTCGCTAACAGCACCAGCCAGTGTCAGACTTATCTCCTCGATAAGGTTCCACCCAAAGCCGTGCTGGAGTCTGCAACCCGCTACATGCAGCGAGGTGGTGGTGCGGCGGTCTTTGTCTCGACGTCCGAACGTGAAACAAATATCCGCTTGACGGTTGGTAAGTATCAGTTTCGATTCATCAGCAACGCAGAGGGTACGCGTCATTTTGCTACTTTTGCTCACCCTCATGACGTCGAAATGGCTGATTTCAGACCGATGGTCGTGATTGAAGACCTCGCTGGTAATACGCGTCGTCTGCTTATAGAGACGGTCACTAAAGATCGTAAATTCAAAAACGACGTTTTGAATATTCCTCACTCGTTTATCGAGAGAAAATCCCTTGAGATGCTCAATAAGGAAGGCTCTGGTAAGGAGGCTTTCCTTGAGATGAATGAGACGATGCGGGTTGCGAATCGGGCCAAGATTAAATCTGTACTGGATGCGAGCCCGAGTTCCGAGCCTCTGTGGGAAGGGGCTTTTTACCGCAACGCTGGCGCACCCAAGGCGCAATATGCCGAGCATCGCACCTATATGCTCGACAAGGTTGAGATTGACCAACAGACTCACTATGGTGTCGATATCGCGGGTCTTGCCAAGATGCCGATTCGGGCCGCCAACAACGGTGTGGTGATCTTTGCCGATTATCTCGGGATTTACGGCAACTGTGTCCTCATCGATCACGGTGGACGTGTCTTTACCATGTATGCCCACTTGTCACAGATGGATGTAAGTCCGGGCACACAAGTTACCAAGCAGCAAACTATCGGACGTTCCGGCAACACCGGCATGGCCGGGGGAGACCACCTCCACT
>DAOWJU010000145.1 GCA_030640215.1 Desulfuromonadales bacterium | reverse complement strand
TTTTGATACGGTAATAGTAGGTTTGATTGCGTTTGAAGAGATAGAAAGACAAAAGCCCAGCTCCTATGTCGGTGTACCAAATGGTGTACCAACTTATAAAGCTGAGCTTTAAGTACCTGAATTAACAAGTAGTCTTTGTACTGGTGCCGAAGGGGAGACTCGAACTCCCACGCCCATACGAGCACTAGACCCTGAACCTAGCGTGTCTACCAATTCCACCACTTCGGCATTGAAGCGAGGGCAATTTATAGCAAAAGGCATACCCCAATGCAATAAAAAAATCTGGGACAGGTTCTTGGGGGCTGGTTGCGGGTAGAAGCTGACAAAAGCGGGAGTAAAGCTATTCAGGGAGTCTTGCAGGAGCAACTATCACCGTGTGGTAGGAATCAACTGTAACGAGGCCCGGTCTGGCAGCCTTTGGTTTCTTTACGTCCCTACCCTTCGCCACGATCACTTCGACCTTGCTGTCATCTCGGCCCTTGGAGTATCCGGCAGCAAATGAAGCAGCGTAATACACATCCTCTTCGCTCACTTTATCGACACTGTCACCACATTTTAAAGCCAGATGTGAACCAGGCATACCCTTGGCGTGAAACCACAGATCCTTAGGCCCGGTCATGTGGCGACTGACATAATCGTTGGTGCGACTATTTTTACCCCACAACAACTGCCAACCACCGGGGGAAACGGCCTTGTACAATTGATCTTTCGGCTTTACCACCTGACGCCTGCCCAGCTGCCCTTTCGTTTGTTTCAACATGCCAGCCGTTTCCAGCTCTAGCTGCACCTGATAGAGATCGTCTCCACTCACGGCTTCTTCCAGTGAGAGCTTAACCTGATCGAGCCATTCCTGCTCTTCTTGCGTATTCTGCAAACGCCTGGCGTGATGATCACCTGAGCGTTTGGCTTTGCGATAAAGCTTGAAATAACGCTCAGCGTTCTCCTGGGGTGTTGCTTTTTTTTCAAGTTCTACAGTCACTGTCACAGCTGGCGATTGATAATAGTCTTCCACATCAACGGAGTCTGTGCCCCTCTTGAAGAGATGCAGGTTCGCCAGCAACAGATCACCGATAATGCGAAACCGCTCCGGGTCGGCCTGGCGCTCGCTTTCGGCAGAGATATGCTCCAGTCGCTTTGCAAGGCGCTTACGTTGTTTGCTAATAACCGCAGACAATCGAGCGGTGAGGTCTTTGACCGACTCGCCATCCTCTTCGGAGAGGCTTGTCTCAATTAATAGCGAAAGGTCCTGCAAAGCTGCTTCTGGCGAGTCCTGCCCGGCTAATGATAACGGCAGCAAGCCGGTCTGATCATCCCAAGTCCTCTTTTGTGGTGAGAAAGAGCCTGAGGCGAAGACATCCTTAACCCGCGTAAGGATTGCATCAAAAGACTGGCCCGTTTGCCTTGCCTGCGCTATTTCATAGGCCAGCGCCGGGGAGAAAGGGGCAACATCCGCACGACTCAGGTCACTATCCTGTTCAGCCTGCTGTAATGCGCTTGCAGCCGCAACTATATTGTTAAAGAGAGAAATCCGTTGCTTCTGCTGCGGCAGCTCATAGATTTCACCGGGCAGCAATTTACGCTTGTTCTCCTGCCGATAAAGCAGATCAACGATACGCCCGCCTTCATCAACCAGAATCAGGTTGCCCTGTGGCCCGAAGGCTTCAAAGATCAGGTCGTAGCGGGCTTTTTCAGGGCCAAGGAAGATAAAGTGGGCAATGCGATCAAAAGGCTCTGCGCGAACCTCAAGTAAATTCCGCAGTCTCGCCCTTAACAGCTGACAGATACGTGGCGGTTTGGCCGGAGCTGAATGGCTTTCTCGGGTCAGATAAAAGCTGCTTTTGCCTTCTGCCTTAAAGAGCAGCTGGAGCTTTTCCTGACCAGTCCAGAACTTAAGGACCAGAGTGCCGGCGCCGGTCTGGACGACCTTGTCGAGCCTGCTCCTGGAAAGCTTGCGATTGAGTTCAATCGCCATGGCATGAAAGAGAACACTATCCATACCGTGAGGTTAAAGCATACACCATGGAACTGCAAGCGGTCTCTCTGCATCTTTATCCAATCAGCCAGTATCAAACCAACCAGTATCAAACCAGCCTGTATCAAACTGACCAGTATCCGACAGATTTGTATCCAACAGAAAATTCTGGTATTGATTCTTTCGTACCTTATTGGCATCTGTCATATTGATGATAAAATGATTCACAGGTGTTTGCACAGAGCCTACAATTCAACGGTAAGTCACCGTAAAATACCAGTATTTTCTTCTTGACTTAACAGATAAATTTGACATGATTACAAGCTGAAATCACTGAATTAAAGGAGATAAGTAATGTCAGAAGAATCAAATTACCGCCTCGGCACCAAAGCCCTTCATGCAGGGCAAGTTGCAGACCCGACGACCAATTCACGAGCCGTACCGATCTACCAGACAAGCTCGTATGTCTTCGATTCAAGTGAGCATGCAGCGAATCTCTTTGCGCTCGCTGAGATGGGCAATATCTATACACGCATCATGAATCCCACCAGCGATGTACTGGAGAAGCGACTGGCTGAACTTGATGGTGGTGTCGGCGCACTGGCTGTGGCATCAGGAACCGCCGCAATCAACCTCGCTATCCTCAACCTGGCCAAGGCTGGCGACAATATCGTCTCTGCCCAGTATCTCTATGGCGGGACATACAATATGTTCAACTACACCTTGAAGCGCATGGGGATTAACGTCAAGTTTGTCGACAGTAGCAACCCCGACAACATTGCTCAGGCTATCGATGAAAACACCAAGGCGGTCTTTGCCGAAACCATTGGCAACCCCAAGAACAATGTTGATGATTTTGAGGCGATAGCACGTGTTGCACATGATAACGGTCTGCCCTTCATTGTCGATAACACCGTGGCGACCCCTTACCTCTTCAAACCATTTGAGCACGGTGCCGACATTGCCTGTTACTCACTGACCAAGTTCATTGGTGGACATGGCACCAGCATTGGCGGTGCAGTCGTCGATAGCGGTAAATTTGACTGGTCGAGCGGCCGTTTCGATGAGTATACAACTCCTGATCCTAGCTATCACGGCCTGGTCTACCATGAGGCCCTTGGTGAAATGGCTTACATTCTCAAGATGCGCCTCACCCTGCTGCGCGATTTAGGCCCGTGCCTCTCGCCTTTCAATGCTTTCCAGTTTTTACAGGGATTGGAAACATTGCATGTGCGCATGCCGCGACATTGTGAAAATGCCCTGAAAGTTGCCCAGCACCTGGAAAACCACAATTTGGTTGAATGGGTTAACTATCCTGGCCTTAAGAGCCATCCGGATTACGAGAGAGCCCAACGCTACCTTCCGCAAGGACAAGGTGCAATCCTCGGTTTCGGCATTAAAGGTGGTCGAGATGCCGGTGCAAAGTTTATTGATTCGGTCAAACTCTGCAGCCATCTTGCCAATATTGGCGACGCCAAAACGCTGGTTATTCACCCGGCCAGCACCACTCATCAGCAACTCTCTGATGAAGAGCAGGACGCTGCTGGAGTCAGCCAGGACTATATTCGAGTTTCGGTTGGCATTGAAGACATTCAGGATATTATTGAGGATCTCGATCAAGCGCTTCAAGTCAGCCAGTAAAGTCTTGATAAGACGCTACAAAAGCGGGCAGAAATGCCCGCTTTTCTTTTGCTCAACAACATGTCCCGTGCTATCTTCTCAGCACCTCGAATAGATATTTTCAGGACAAATAGTTATGCGCAAATGGTTGGAATATATTCCCTTTATCGCAATTGCTTCGCTGGTCAGGGCACTGCCGAGATCTTTGGCACTAGCCCTTGGCAAAAGGCTTGGCCAATGTGCTCAAAGAATCCAGGGACGACGTGTCAACATCGCCCGCAAAAATCTGCAACACGCATTTCCGGAGATGTCGTCCCAAGAGGTTTCCAAGACGATTGTCGAGATGTTCAAACATCTTGGCATCAGCTTTATCGACATGCTGCGTGTTGATCAGTATCGCGGGCAGCAAGATATTGATCGTTATTTCAAAATCAACAATAAAGAGTACCTGAGCGAGGCCCTTGAATTGGGCCGTGGTTGCATTGTCCTATCCGCACATCTTGGCTTCTGGGAGGCGGGTTCCTTCTTCATGCCGCAGTTAGGGTTTGCAACAGAAATTGTTGCCAAACCAATGCGCAACCCTCTGGTTGATGATTACTTCAGTCGCATTCGTAGATCTAATGGCAACCAGATCATCAACAGCCGAAAAGGTGCCCGTGGCATTCTCAAAGCTTTGCAAAACAACCATGCTGTATGCATTCTTCTCGATCAGCATCTAAAGGGTCAGGGCTCGGTTGCCGCGCCGTTCTTTGGCCGCCTGGCGCATACCACAACCATCATTACGCAATTGGCAACCAGATATCAGATCCCAATTGTTGCAGCATTTTCTTATCGTCTGCCAGACAATACCTACCAGTGTCATTTCGAGAAGATGTTTATACTCGAAGGCGACTTGAGCGAAGAGAATATCCTGACCAACACCACCTTGCTCAACCAGCGAATCGAAGCAGGAATCCGCCATGACATCAGTCAATGGTTCTGGCTTCACCGCCGGTGGCGCTCCTGTTGCGAAGAGTAGTCCTGCTATGATGCCATTTCATATCGTTCTCATTGAACCGGAAATCCCACCGAACACAGGAAACATTGCGCGACTCTGCGGTGCAACTGGTACAGTCCTGCATCTGGTTGGCAAACTCGGCTTTTCCATCGATGACAAACATTTAAAACGTGCAGGGCTGGATTACTGGGACGCAGTGGATGTTCGTCAATGGCCAAATCTTGAAGAGTTGCAGAGAAACTTCCCGGAAGGGCGATTCTGGTACACATCGAAGAAAGCTGAAAAAACTCACGTTCAGGCAAACTATCAAGCTGGGGATTTCCTGGTTTTTGGCAAGGAAACTCTCGGACTTTCTGAAGATCTTTTGCAACAGAATACCGAACGATCGATTCGAATTCCGATTCTCAGCCCGGTTGTGCGTAGCTTGAATCTTTCGACAGCGGCAGGGATTGTTCTATATGAAGCTTTACGGCAGACGGGGCAGCTTTAGCTGCTTTACAGCCTACAGCTTAGATAACAAAGGCGCCTAGCAGGCGCCTTTGTTGTTTACTATTCCAAATGATCCTCAATACGAATCCGCAGGGTCTCTTCCTGAATCACATCCATTTTATCAATTTCAGCGAGTGCCGCAGTCACATTACGTTCTTCCGCAACATGAGTCATAAAGACAATCGGAACGGCTTCTGCTTCGTGACGATGGGGTTGAACCATCGACTCAATACTGATTTCGTGTTTGCCAAGAATGCCCGCAATACTGGCCAGAACACCCGGCTGGTCCTTAACGTTGAACCTTAAGTAGTATGGAGTAATAACTTGTTCCATCGGCTTTATGGCGTAGGAAGCCAGTTGGGACTGGGGACAACCCAACGCAGGCATTCTGGCAGAACAATCGGTTTGTAAATCACGTGCAACAGCCAGCACATCACCCATGACAGCACTTGCGGTCGCGTCCATCCCAGCGCCGTAACCAGAGAGCATAACCGGTCCAGAGAAGTCGCCGACCAGACGAATTGAGTTAAAGACACCATTAATTGCTGCGAGAGGATAATCCTCAGGAACCATAGTCGGGTGCACGCGTGCTTCGATTTTATCGCCATCACGCTTACCGATTGCCAACAGTTTGAGCTTGTAGCCAAAATCACGGGCATACTCAATATCGAGAGCGGTCACTTTGCTGATTCCTTCGGTGTAAATATCGTTGAAATCAACCTTTGTCCCGAAACAGAGGCTGAGCAGCAAAGCCAGCTTATGGGCTGTATCAATCCCTTCCACATCGAAAGTGGGATCCGCCTCTGCGTAACCTTGTTTCTGTGCCTCGACCAGTACGTCGGAGAAATCCTTACCCTCTTCATCCATCTCGGTCAGGATGTAGTTGCAGGTACCGTTAAGGATGCCATACAGGGCTGAATAGTTGTTTGCACCAAGGTTTTCCTTGATCGCTGAAATAACCGGGATGCCACCGCCAACAGCTGCTTCAAACATGACACTGACACCGGCCTCTTCAGCAGCACCAAAGATTTCTTCGCCGTGCATGGCAAGCAAAGCCTTGTTGGCAGTGATGATGTGTTTGCCGTTGCGAATCGCCTCCAGAACAAAGGTGCGGGCAGGCTCGTAGCCACCAATCAACTCAATAACGATCTGAATGTCCGGATCGTTCAAGAGCGCATGAGCATCATCAGTCAGTAAACCGGGAGCAAGTGTTACCCCACGATCAGTAGTTGTATCAAGATCAGCGATGCTTACCAATTCCAGGCTGGCACCAAGACGGCTGGCCAGAAGATCATGATTCTGTTGAAAGACTCTGACGACACCGGTTCCGATCGTACCGAAACCGAGCAAGCCAACTTTGATATTCTGCATAATTCTTACCTTTTCAGAAAAAACCAAAGGCCACGAACCAGGCCCCTTTCTTAAGTTCTAGACGGAAACGTCCGTTTCACAAGAGAAACGACAAACATCAAGACCTGAGCCCTCTAGAGTCAGGGCATCTTCTATCTGTTGCTGCAAGACATCCGGGGCAACTTCCTGGTGTGGCATAAATGTTAAGGCGACATCTTTAAAGCCTACCTGACGGGCAACACCCAGCATATGTCTGACCAGAGAGGCATGAGTTTCCTGACAGAGTCCATGCCACTTGCCACCACCAACAAAAAGGATCCAATCCGCTTTGAGTTTGCCGTTATTCTGCAACATGACATGCTCACCCGCACGCCCTCGGACTTGACCATCGATAAGCATTTTGGTCAACTGGCCATCAAGACGCCAGTCAAGCAGTGCAGCAGGGCCTTCAACAGGTTTCTGGTCAGAAAAATAGAGGGCTACAAGCGATTCGCCGGTCAGGGCATCAGCAGGAAGCGCCACTCGTTCCAATGGGCTCATGATGACTTGGTTCGATGTTGTTGTGAGAGATGATCCAGAACGCCATTAACAAAAGCTGATGTCTCTTCGGTGCCAAAGCGTTTGCCGATCTCAATCGCTTCATTTATGACAACATTTCGTGGAACATCCGGACAATAAGTCAGTTCATAGGCGGCTAATCTGAGGATGGCAAGGTCAACTCTCGACATACGGTCAAGAGCCCAGTTGGTTGAGTATGAGTTGAGTTCCTGATCGATACTTTCGAGATTTTCTGCAACACCACAAACCAGCCGCTCGGCAAAATGCCTGACTTCCGGTTGCTGAGTGCTCTCCTCATCCGCAACAGCTTCGCCCAACACATCATTGCGGAACTGGAAATTCTTCCAGAAATCCCCGAGTACATGATCGAGGGCTCCGCCTTCGTGGTCGGCCAGGCTGTAAAGTACTTTCAGGGCCATTTCGCGCCCCTGGCGTCTAATACCTCGTGACATCTCGGACTAAAGTGCCTTATAGAGGTTGGCCATTTCAACCGCAGCCATTGCAGCATCAAAGCCCTTATTGCCAGCCTTGCTGCCAGCGCGTTCAATTGCTTGCTCTATCGTATCGGTGGTCAACACACCAAAGACCACGGGAATACCGGAATCGAGTGAAACGCTGGCGACCCCCTTGGAAACTTCGGCACTCACGTAATCGAAATGAGGCGTTGCACCACGGATAACCGCACCAAGACAGACAATGGCATCGTAACGATCTGACTCGGCCATCTTCTTAGCTGCTGGCGGAATTTCATAAGCACCGGGAACCCGCACAACATTAATGTTCTCTTTCTCAGCACCGTGCCGCAATAAGCCATCAATGGCGCCTTCGACGAGGCGGTCGCTGATGAAACTATTGAAGCGGCTTACCAGCAGGCCGACACGCAACCCCTTGGCGTCCAGTTTTCCTTCGATAATATTGGGCATCACTGCTCTCCCGTAAAGCGTGGTCCGGAACGATCAGTTCCAGAACTATAGATGTTCAAATTCGAGTTTATAAATTCTCGAACCCGTTTATAAATTCTCTAATAGGTGACCAAGCTTTTCCTGCTTGGTTTTGAGATATTTCAAATTACTTTTATTCGCAGGAATTTCAATTGCTACCCGCTCAACGATCTCGAGACCGTAGCCTTCGAGACCAATGATTTTGCGTGGATTGTTCGTCAGCAGACGGATTTTTCGCACACCCAAATCACTCAGCATTTGCGCACCGATACCGTAGTCTCGAAGATCGGCCTGAAAGCCAAGGGCTTCGTTAGCCTCAACAGTATCATGCCCTTCATCCTGCAGCTTATACGCTTTGAGCTTGTTGACCAGCCCAATGCCCCGACCTTCCTGACGCATATAGAGAACCACACCACCGTTTTCGTCATCGATCATCTTCATAGACGCATGCAATTGATCGCCACAATCACAACGCTCGGAGCTGAATACGTCACCAGTCAGACATTCGGAGTGGACCCTGACCAGAACCGGTTCATCTGGATTGATTTCTCCCTTGTAAAGGGCAATATGCTGACAATCATCAACTTCATTGTCGTAGACAATCGCCTGGAACTCACCACCGAAACGCGTTGGAATGCGGGTTTCGGCAGCACGCGTAATCAATAATTCTTTACGCATCCGATAAGCGACCATGTCAGCAATAGTGACAATGCGCAACTGGTGCTTCTCTGCAAACTCGCGCAATTCAGGCATGCGTGCCATGGTTCCATCATCATTCATAATCTCGCAGATCATGCCAGCGGGCTTTAAGCCGGCCATACGAGCAAGGTCAACAGAACCTTCGGTTTGACCAGCACGCACCATCACTCCGCCCTTCTTGGCGCGTAGCGGGAAAACGTGCCCGGGACGAGCCAGATCATGAGCAACAGTCTCATCAGCAAGAGCAACCTGGATGGTCTGAGCACGATCTGCGGCGGAGATGCCGGTCGTTACTCCTCGGC
>DAOWJU010000339.1 GCA_030640215.1 Desulfuromonadales bacterium | reverse complement strand
TGGGTATATTATCATCGAAAACGCCAGCATTACCATACGACTGACGTGGGTATCCTTTGCTGGAGCCACTCCCACTATACAGAGGAGCACCATTCGGGTTACGAATCGTCATACTGAAAATATCCGTTGCATTGGCTGAAGAAGAGCCGCTACCACCGATTGCCACATTAGCATGACCGTTGGTTCCAACCCATGCGTCGCCCGGCGTGCCAAATTCATTCAGATTGTCAACATCGGCCCCATGGCAAAGCACACATAATCCGGCATTACTGGCTAGCTCCCAACTCGGGTCCACTGTGGCTTCATGTGCGGGAGCCCCTCCCGTCGTCGGATTAAGGTTGTTCTGGTCGATCTGGTAGCCGCCTAACTCCTCTGCTTGCGTACCACTTCGCGGGACAGCTCCGTAATTGCCATTTGAAAACCAAGAATCACCAGCCTGCGGGGCTCCGTCTTCGCGATAAGGGCTGCCCATCCAGCTTCCACGTAGATACGGTTTACCTGAGGTACTGTCGTTGCTAGCCAAATTCAGCTCGTGAACATCATGACAATAGGAGCAGCGAATATTAGCAACCGGATCGAGGCCCGCTAAGGTGGCGATACTGTTAACCGAATGAGTGGATTGAAGGCCACCCGTCTTGTAAGAGAACTGCGCCTGGGCACTGGTCCAAGTCGCTCCGGTTGTCCCACCACTGTTGACCCAGGCCGAACTGGAGATTGAACCGAAGTCATAGTCATTCGCCGCGCCATTAGTATCGGTATTAACTCCCCATTCAGAAACAGCAGGCGTAAAACCATCATGACAGTTCCAGCAGATTTCAGCCTCTGTGAGTCCAGCTGCGTTGTAGAGACCACCGCCGCTATTCCCTAGCGAAATGCCATTATGCCCAGCCGAATTATACATGATGCCCACGGCATTATTATTGGGGATTTGCACATTGCCAGCCTCGTGATCGGTATGACAATTTTCGCAAGTATAAGTCTCACCGGTGCTGGCAAAGATCGTATTGGTCGAATGCGAGCTGTCTACACTGACCGCTTCGGCACCAATTCCGCTGCCATCATGACAGGCCCTGCAATCTCCCACACCAGCAAAACCGTTATCGTGCGCATGGCAGCTGGAACAATCCTGCCCCGTATTATGCGTTGCTCCGTGACAGGCGTTGCATACACCGAGGACATCAGCTCGGTCATAGTCGGAAATAGCGCTATTATATATGACGTCTTTCAAAGCCCCCAGCCCGGTCGCAACCCGTTCTTCACGAATTTGGGACGCCACTGCCAAAGGGGAACCAACGTTATTGTAGTCTAGTGTAAGGCCAACTAGCTTGATGTTATAGGTTCCATCCACATTCACCCGACCACCCTCCTGGCCATTATTGTGCGAGTTGTGGCACTCGTTACAGGTAATATACCCGTTGCTCGTTGCCCCCACTCCTGCCAAATTGTGGGTGACCACCTTCAAGGAAGAAGACCCTCCCGGACCATGACAACTGAGGCAGAGCAATTCAGGATCGGTCTCGACTGCAAACAAGGTGCCGCCAGGAGATGCATGAAGGGAGTGGCAGGTACTGCATCCATCAACATTCTGGTGTGCAGGTAACAGGGCGTAGGATGGTAGCACATTGCCAAACAGGAGCATCCCGGCAAAGCCCAAGAGAGAGAGCAGATGCCTATTCAATCCCAGAGAGTTTCTCATGGCAACATACCTCCTCCCGGAATCACTTCGATTCTATCGAGCAGGTTATTTGTCACGTACAAGCTCTGGGTAGAGGGATCAATCACAACGTCTAACGGCAAACGCAAGAGAACGTCACCTCCGCCATAGCTGAAAAGCTGCACGTAGCCAGCGCCACCGGGATCTTTCTGGAGAACCAGAACCTCACTGAGCAAGCTGTCAGCCAGGAAGATAACACCATCACCGTTCACCGCCAGGCCCTGGGGGCGAGAGAAGCTGCCGGTGATCGTTTCAAGGTAATTGCCCCCCAGATCATAGCGCCAGATCCCCGCGTAAAAACTCTCAGGGTCAAAGCTCATCATGCCACCACCCGCTTTACCGACACCAAAGTCAGAAATTAATAGCGTGTCATTACTTGGGTCAAGGGCAATTCCAGTCGGAAAGTTCATCGAACCGCCACCGAAACTCCAAAGAAAAACGCCATCAGAGAGGTTGTAGACTTTGACCATTTTTGCCCCGGTATCGACCACATAAACCCGCCCACCGGCTTCATCAACCAGCAGGTCATTGGGCAACTCAAATTCTCCAACACCCGAGCCAAGCATATAGAGCAACTGTCCGCTATAGGAATAAACACCTACGGCACCGGCTATTTCAGCACCAACCAAGATTTTGTCGCTGGCTGCACCAACGGCAGCCAACCTCTGGGAAGAATCAATCGAACCTTCGATAGCCAAGGTCTCTTGATTGAGGAAAAGAACCTTGCCAGCATTAAATTCACTGACAACGAGTTGTCCCGAGGGGGCCAATGCGATCCGGACCGGACTGGTCAAGGTCAGTGCATGCGCTTCCGACTCTGATTCAGGCTCTACCACAGGTGCAGTCGTAGACGTGGTGGTTTCAGGGCGACCGCTACCACTGTCCGAGCAACCAGAGAGAAAAACCGGCAAGAGGGTAAGAGTACACCAGAAGAACATGAAAATTAGTTGTCGAAAAAGCATGTTGCCTCCTGATGCTTGCCCTGGTTTCACAGCCGTCACCAATGGTAACTTACTGAAAAATATATGCATTTTTCGTGCCACGCCACGTTCGCGTTTTCACTACAAACCCACTATGCTTGCTTTCCAAAAGCAGGAAATGCTGGTAATCTGTAAACAACCTGAATCATTCAAACTTACATGGATTTTGACAACTCATGCAACGAGATCGACTAAAAAATCTACTCCTAGAGATACAGAGCGGCAAGATCGACATCGACAGCGCCCTGCAGAAGTTGCACGACCTGCCCTTCGAAGATATCGGAGAGGCGATGATCGACCACCATCGCGCCCTGCGCCAGGGTGTTCCTGAGGTGATCCTTGGCGAAGCTAAAACTGCCGAACAGATCCTCAATATCGTCTCACGGATGCAAGCCCATGGTGACAATGTTCTGGTCACCCGGATTTCCCGTGAAAAAGCCGATGTTCTGTCAAATAACCACCCACAGGGTGAATACGACCCGCTCGCCAGAACCTTTAGCCTGCAACTAAAACCTTTTGAAGATCTCGGACGGGGAAAAGTTCTCATTATCTGTGCTGGCACATCCGACCTGCCGGTTGCTCGAGAAGCCGCGGTAACAGCTCGCATGTTCAACAACCAGATAGAAGAACTTGTTGATGTGGGCGTTGCCGGCATCCATCGTCTACTGGCGCACACCCATCTTCTGCGCGAGGCCTCAGTGATCATCGTCATTGCCGGCATGGAGGGCGCCCTGCCTTCGGTGGTCGGTGGCCTGGTTGATGTTCCCGTGATTGCAGTTCCGACCTCGGTCGGCTACGGTGCCGCCTTCGGCGGAGTCTCCGCCCTGCTCGGCATGCTCAACTCCTGTGCTGGCGGAATCACGGTGGTCAACATCGACAACGGCTTCGGTGCCGCTTTCGCCGCCACTCGCATCAATCGACGAAGAGAATCATGAGCATTCTTTATCTTGATACTTTTTCCGGAATCTCCGGCGACATGATGCTCGGCCTGCTGGTTGATCTGGGCGTTGACTTGAATTTAATTCAAACGGAACTGGCTAAATTGCCCGTCTCCGGTTATCGACTTGAACAGAGCAAAGAGAAGCGCCACAGCATCGGCGGGACACGCATCAAGGTTTTGTGCGAGGCGAGTCAACCGGCACGAAGCTGGACGGAGATCGACACCATGCTCGCAGAGAGTCCACTCAACGATGCAGTGCAAAGCAGAGCACGCCGGATCTTTCGACGCCTCGGCGAGGCAGAAGCGCATGTCCATCAGGTTGACCTGAATGAAGTGCACTTTCATGAAGTCGGAGCGGTCGACGCTATCGTCGATATCGTCGGCAGCGCAATCGGACTGCACTTGCTGGGAGTCCATGAGGTCTGTTGTGCCCCCCTGCCCCTTTCCAACGGCATGATTCGAAGCTCCCACGGTGCCATGCCATTGCCTGCCCCGGCAACCTTGCAGCTCCTGCAAGGGCATCCCGTACGTGACGCTGGCAGTGATCGTGAACTGGCCACCCCCACCGGAGCAGCAATAGCAGTTGAAATTGCCACATTTACCGCCATGCCGGAGATGACCATCGAGCGGGTTGGCTACGGTGTTGGTGGCTGGCAGCTGGACGATCGCCCCAACCTGTTGCGCGGAATCATCGGGGCAAGGGCTAAAGCAGCAGTCTTCGAGCGTGACAGCGTAACCGTCATTGAAACTCACCTCGACGATTCATCGCCGGAGTGGCTCGGTTCGCTGATCGACCGACTTATGACCAATGGCGCTCTCGATGCTGCCTTCGCACCCTTGCAGATGAAAAAGAATCGTCCTGGAACACGCTTGACCGTTGTGGCCCAACCACAGGAGGCGGAACGTCTGGCGCAAACAATCTTGCGCGAGAGTAGCGCCATCGGGGTACGCATGCACGAGACCCGGCGCATGAAACTTCGACGTGAAGTGGCAACCGTGCAGACGGACTTCGGCGAGGCGGCAGTGAAATTAATTTACCAAGGTGAGAAGCTATTGCGGATCACTCCAGAGCACGCCAGCTGTGAAAAGCTGGCCGAAGCCACTGGGCGGCCACTGCCGGAAATTTACCGGGTGGTCACAGCAACCGCCAACCGCCGATTTGAGCTGGAGGACTAAAGTGCGCAAACTGATTCTTTTCCTCTCCAGCAATGCCGGTCTCGGCTACGCGCCCTTTGCCTCGGGAACCGTCGGCACGCTTGCCGGAATCCCGATTTTCTACCTGATCAGCAGCTGGCCCTGGTGGCTCTTTCTGATCACCTTTACGGCATTACTTATGCTCAGCTTCTGGGTAGCCGACGCCGCCGGGCAAATTTACGGCGTCGCCGACGATGGCCGCATCGTCATCGATGAGCTGATCGGCTACCTTGTGACCGTGGCCTTTCTGCCCTGGAGCTGGCCCGTGGCGCTGCTCGGTTTTTTCTGGTTCCGCCTGTTCGATATTTTCAAACCACCGCCAGCAGGATGGTTAGATAAAAACCTGAAGCATGGCGTTGGCGTCGTCCTTGACGACTTTGCCGCTGGCATCTACGGTGCCATTGCCTTACGCCTGACCTTGTGGCTTTTCAACCTGACGTGATGACGGCCATCGCTGTCAGTCACTAAAAAAAGTCTGAACTCAATGAAGATTGCAATCCTCACCATAGGCGATGAGCTTCTGAACGGCGACCTGGCCGACACCAATACTGCGGCAATCGCCCGGATATTGATGAGCCATTCTCTGCCTGTACGTGAAGCTGCGACCGTTAGCGACCACGAAGCAGAGATTGTTGCCGCACTGCAACGTCTGGCCAATACAAACGACGCGGTCATCGTGACGGGTGGACTTGGCCCGACCGAAGATGACCGCACCGCCAAAGCGGCAGCCCGTGCCTTTGAGCGTTCCTTAAGCCTGAACGACAAAGCGCTCCTGCAGATCAGGGCACGCTTTCGTGCTTGGCAAAGAGAAATGCACCCGCGCAACGAAAAACAGGCCATGCTGCCAGGCAGGAGCACAGTCATTGTCAACAAGAACGGTACGGCTCCAGGATTCCATTTGCAGAGTCATCAGGCTGACCTTTATTTTCTACCTGGCGTTCCGCAAGAGATGCTGGCCATGCTGACAGAAGAGGTCATCCCCTCGTTCCTGGATCGCTTTCCACATCCCCCCTCACTTTGTCAAAGGGTTATAACTGTCTATGGTCTCGCAGAACCAGAGGTTGAACATCGCATCAACCACAGCGGCCTGCCAGAGGGAGTTGAACTGGCATTCAATGTCGAGTTCCCGATGGTGCAGGTCAAACTACGCGCAAGTGGAGAAAACGCCCAAAAACTGACCGATCGTGCCGAACTGGCCGTACGA
>DAOWJU010000167.1 GCA_030640215.1 Desulfuromonadales bacterium | reverse complement strand
CATTTTTGTTCCTTAAAACTTTATTTCCTAAAACTCTCTGAATGTTCCAAGAACCACCGATAAGTCTTCTCAATCCCTTCACGCAGAGGAATCTGCGCTTCCCAGCCCAAGCCTTTAGCCCGCGACACATCAAGCAGTTTACGCATGGTCCCGTCCGGTTTAGTCGAGTCAAATCCTAATCCGCCCTCAAAACCAACCACATCTTTGATTGTTTCGGCCAACTCCCGGATCGTCACATCAACGCCAGTCCCAAGGTTCACAAAGCATGGTTCGGGATAGCTCAGCAGTTCCCTGGCAAAGGTCGCATCATCCAGTTCCATCACAAACAGACAACCGTCCGCCATATCATCCACATACAGGAATTCCCGCATCGGCGTACCGGTGCCCCAAACCACCACTTCGTTTGGGGGATTTTGCATTGAAAGTTGTTTGGCTTCGTGAAAACGACGGATGAGGGCTGGCAAAACATGCGAATTTTCTGGATGGAAGTTATCGCCCGGCCCATAAAGGTTGGTTGGCATTACAGCTACAAACTGCGTGCCGTACTGTCGATTGTACGATTCACACATTTTCAGGCCGGCAATCTTGGCCAATGCATAAGGCTCGTTGGTCGGTTCGAGCGGACCGGTCAGCAGATGGTTCTCGTTCATCGGCTGCGGTGCCGACTTCGGGTAGATGCACGAAGAACCGAGAAAGAGCAGACGCTTAACACCGTGCAGATAAGCCTGGTGGATGACCGTATTCTGAATCGCCAGATTGAGGTAGATAAAATCGGCTGGATAGGTGTTGTTGGCATGAATGCCACCCACCTTGGCGGCTGCCAAGATCACATATTCCGGCTGTTCAGCCGCGAAGAACGCGGCAACTGCCTGTGGATCGACCAGATCCAGCTCATCGATCTCCGGGGTCAACAGGTTTGCATAACCTCCGGACTTCAAACGGCGAACAATCGCCGAGCCAACCAGGCCGTTGGACCCGGCAACAAAGATTTTTGCTTGTTTATCCACGCTTTTTCCTTACAGCTTTACAGCGGCCTCATAATTATTCATGATAATCAAAGGTCTGGAAACCATGCTCCTTAACCAGCTCATCTTTCCTTGCCGACTCCAGATCAGCCCTCACCATCTCGACGACCAGTTCTTCAAAAGTCACCTTCGGCTCCCAACCAAGCACCTTTTTCGCCTTGGTCGGATCACCCAGCAGAGTTTCAACCTCCGCAGGCCTGAAATACCTGGGATCGATGCGCACAATTATATCGTTAATTTTTAATTTTGAATTCTCAATTTTGAATTGGGTCATATCATCGACGATACCGACTTGATCCTGGCCTGCACCTTCCCAATGTAGACCGATACCAAGCTCCGTAGCTGCCGTCTCCACCATCTGACGTACCGAGTACTGTTTGCCAGTGGCGATCACAAAATCTTCCGGTTTGTCCTGCTGCAGCATCATCCACTGGGCCTCAACGTAATCCCTTGCGTGTCCCCAATCGCGCTTGGCATCGAGGTTACCCAGATGGAGACAGTCCTGCAAGCCGAGCGCCATGCGCGCCACAGCACGGGTGATCTTACGGGTAACAAAAGTTTCACCGCGAATCGGCGACTCATGGTTAAAGAGGATACCGTTGCAGGCGAAATAACCGTACGATTCCCGGTAGTTGACGACAATCCAGTAAGCATAGAGCTTGGCCACACCATAGGGTGAGCGCGGGTAAAATGGTGTGGTTTCCGTCTGTGGTGTCTCCTGAACCTTACCGTAAAGTTCCGAGGTCGACGCCTGGTAAAAACGCGTCTTCTTCTCCAGGCCAAGAATACGAATCGCCTCGAGAATGCGTAGTGTGCCTAATCCATCAGCGTTGGCGGTATACTCCGGTGTATCAAAGGAGACTGCCACATGCGACATGGCCGCCAGATTATAGATCTCGTCCGGCTGTACTTCCTGAATAATCCGGATCAGGTTGGTTGCATCAGTCAGATCACCGTAGTGAAGGATAAAATTACGATGCTCAATGTGCGGATCCTGATAAAGATGATCGATGCGATCCGTATTAAACAGCGATGCCCGGCGCTTGATGCCATGGACGATGTAGCCCTTCTTCAACAAAAACTCGGCGAGATAAGCGCCGTCCTGGCCGGTGATGCCGGTGATCAGTGCAACTTTAGACATACAAACTCTCCTTAGACGATATTCCGCACAGATGTAGACGGATTGAAAGCCTTAACATTTGTTATTTAAAATTCAAAACTAAAAATTAGAAATTGCCTCAGGTTTTTGCGTCAGGTTCTACCTTCGCACGCCACGAGTCCTATAATCTCCGGGGCCAGAATGCTAAGCAATCAAGCCAACAACCGAAACCAGCGCCAGGAACAAAAACGCCGACCAGGCAACCAGCCGATAGTGATGCATACCTGAAGAGCACAAGGTGCGTACAATTAGAATAACCACCACAGTTCGGAAGAGAGGCCCATCCAGATTGAAGCCGAGGGCATTGTGTTGCGTGGCAATCGAGAGAAAAACACAAACAGCCAAGGTCAGATAATCGGCCGTGGAAAGGAAAAACTCACCCTGGCGGCGGAACTGAATCTTGAAAACGACGATCATCCCCGCCACCGCCAACAAGATATCACCAGCGCGTTTGATGCTTAAGCCAGAAAAAATCACCTGGTCAGCGTGCCAGACTTCCAGAGTTGCCATGCCGAACGCAACATAGATTACCAAGAGCAGAAATTGGCGATTCTCGGCCAGAGGCCTGAACCAGAGAAAGCCACCAACCGCCAACAGGACCGGGGCAACCTGCCAAGCCAGCTGCATATGCGCCACAGAGGACCAGAGAGCCAGCACCAGGTATCCAGCCAGCAGATAAAACAGTCCTGGGACCAGTCGATCTATCAGGTTCGCTATGTGTTGATAAGTCACCGTAGTACGGATACCGCCCGAGGTATCCCGGCTTAGAAATGCAAACTGTTCAGGATGACGTAAAACATGGCGCAGGCAGAGATAAAAGAGAGCTGCTGTACCGAACAAGAAGAGCAACAGCAGATAATCCGGAGCAGTGCGAAAGAACAGCGCACAGCTGGTCCAGAAGAGCGTAATGCTGTAGATAATCACCACTGTGAAGCGGTGTTCAAAACCAAGATCAAGAAATTTGTGATGCAGATGGCTGCGATCTGCCGCAAAAGGGTTTTCACCCCGTATGATGCGCCGTGTCATCACCCACAGAGTATCGAAGAGCGGCAGAGCGAGAATCACGACCGTTGCCACCGGGCTGACCGTCGAGGTCGGCTGCTGGATGGTGTGAACGGCCAGAAAACCGAGAATGAAGCCGACGGTCAGACTCCCCGCATCGCCCATGAATATGCGGGCAGGGTAAAAATTGTATTCCAGAAAACCGAGTAGGGCGCCTGCCAGAGACGCTGTCAACAAGACCGTCTCTTGATCGCCATCGATCCAGCCGAGCATGAAGAAGGCTGCCAATGCCATCATCGACACTCCCCCCGCCAGACCGTCGAGTCCATCAATCAGGTTGATCGAATTAATGACTCCGACCATGGCAAAGACGGTAAAGGGGATCGCGACCCAGACCGGCAGGACAATATAGCCTAAGCCGAACAGGTTACCAAGATCACTCAACCAGAGTTCTCCCAGCACGATTGTCGTCAAGCAAGCAGCCACTTCTCCGGTAAACTTGCGCTTTGCCGTGAGTTCTGTCAAGTCATCGACCAGGCCGGTCACAAAGATGATCAAACCGCCCGCCAGAAAGCCGCGAATAGTAGGAGTGACCGGGACATAAACAATAATGGCAAAAAGGAAAGAGAGGAAGATGGCAACACCGCCAAGTCGCGGCATTGGGACATCGTGCATCTTGCGCTCATCAGGGATATCCAGAGTCCCCTGGTCGAGCGCCCACTTACGTAAAAAAGGCACGATGATCAACGCCGTGAAGAGCGCTGTCATAAATGTATAGAAGCAGGTCAAAAGGCCCATGGTAATCCCCCCGAATAATTGCCGATAGTTATAGCAAAAATGGGTGCTTGTGGCTAGGGGCTTGTCGAACTATCAGGATGTCGTGAAAAGTTAGCCGTTGAGATCAGATTTCAGCTCATTTGATTGGTTCCGTGCGCACACACAACCCGCCACGTATTTTGGCCTCTAACAACCCGACACAATAAAATATGGGTTAAGCAAGTCAGGCTTGTTGTAGACCAGCGCTTCACCATTGGGTTGTTTGACCGTACCGCCCGCTGCTTCAACCAGTGCGTGACCAGCGGCGGTGTCCCACTCCATGGTCGGGCCTAAACGCGGGTAAAGATCGGCCAGGCCTTCGGCGACGACACACAGTTTAAGGGAACTGCCCACCGGCAGCGCTTTGGCCACTTTGATGCTTTTAAGATAATTTTCAAGTTCTGGAGAGGGGTGCGAACGGCTCATAACCACCGTCAATCCAGCATCAAGGTCAGCTTTACGGACCTGGATTTGGACAGGTTTTTCTCCAGCCTCCACCATCCAGCATCCAGTTTCTGAACAACCGTAGTACATTTTATCCTGCACTGGCACATAAACCACTCCAACAACCGGACACCCTTCTTCTATCAGAGCGATATTAACGGTGAATTCACCGTTGCGTTTGATGAACTCTTTCGTGCCATCCAAAGGGTCAACACACCAGAAACGCGACCACTCCTTACGCACATCGTAAGGGATCGCGGCACCCTCCTCGGAGAGGATGGGAATTTCCGGGAAGTGACGTTGTAGCCCGTCGATAATGACCTGGTGTGAAGCTTTGT
>DAOWJU010000242.1 GCA_030640215.1 Desulfuromonadales bacterium | reverse complement strand
AGTCAACTCTTCCGCTACCGTTGCCGGGACGCGTTACCCTGGCAGTGATGATTCTGACACCGGCAGCGGTGGTGATGGGGATGCCTTTCCCCCTCGGTCTGCGATTACTCAACCGGGTGCGCTCAGCCGAAGTTCCTTGGGCCTGGGGAATCAACGGTTGCCTGTCGGTGGTCGGTGCCGCTGTAGCGACCTTGATCGCGGTAGAGGTAGGGTACAGTCTGTTGCTGGTTCTGGCGGCCGCAGCCTACTTGGTGACAGTAGCGGTACGTTTCCGAGCCGAGGAGCGAACAGAGACCCCATCTACGGGACGCCAATCATCAACGCTGACTACGCAGTGTTCTCTTCCTTAAGAGATTAGTGCTCGGTCACCAGCCATTGACCGCCTCATCGGCGAGCACCTTGGCTAATTTGTCCTGGACATGGTGCAGTCGTTCACCGGTGAGGGCGGCGATGTTACGCATAAAGATGTAGGCAAGGTGATAATTCGTCTCAAAGATAACATGGAGGGTATCACGGTCGATCTCGAGTAGCGTGGTTTTACCTCTGCAGTACCCGGAGAGCCGGTACTTGTGCGGAGGCACAATTGCTGACCAGCCGACAGCTGTTCCTGGCTTTCGTGACGCGATAGTGGTGTCGGCGTTCTCCCGCTGAGGCATCTCAAAGTGGAGATCGATACCACCTTTTAAGATCAGGTACAGCTTGGTTGCCTCGGTTTGCTCCATGAAAAGGTTGGTGCCGTCCGGATAAGTATTCTCTTGGCAGCGGCGTAGAAGTGCTTCCGTTTCATCCGGAGCAAGGCCCTTGAACAGTCCATCCGCAAACAGTTCCGCAGTCTTACTCATAAGCCCACCTTCCTTTCCGGTGTAAGCAGCCAGCTCATTGATTGTCCGACCGGCTACTGCCACTCAGCTTTTCAGAAAAACTACCACCTCTTACACTAAGAATACCTTCTTTTCGGCTGATTGCATGGTTTTGGGCTGGGAGCCTGTTGGACTATACATGATCCGGGCGACTAAAAATCGTTTTTCAGATAGACTTAAATCAACCAAAACCAGTATCTTGAATAATCACATGATTGTAGAGAACATCACTCCACCTAACCCATACGATTAAAGGCCATTTCCATGACAGAAATCGATCAAGCCCTCAAAGCCTTGCGCGCCAACCCCGAAGACCATACAGCACAGTCGGGTTTTTATGACCTCTTTCTCAACTCCAGCTTTTTTATTCCCACCGTCGAAGAGATGGTCGACACTGATGATAAAAGTGCTAAAGAGAAGATTGAGGTGCCAATGATTATTGCAGATGATGGCACCGATTACCTGATCTTTTTTGATCAGCAGCAGCGATTGAACGACTGGGCTGATGAAGAGGTCCCTTCTCTGCAACTACCGGGGCATGTGCTGGCAGAGATGACCACTGCAGAACTCCATTGGGCTATGAACATTGGCACTGATTACAATAAACAGTTTGCTCCAGACGAGATCGCTTGGCTAAAGGAGGTAGTTGAACGTTGCAAGGCGGAGGGTGGGGATGAGTCATAAAGACGCACCTCCGGGTCATAAAATCGCAACTCCGGGTCATAAAGGTGCAGCCATGGGTCATAGAATCACGGGCAACCAGCATATCTCAAAAAACTGCTTCGTCTGCGGTGTCGATAATGACTTCGGTTTAAAAACCCGTTTTTACGAGACCGAGGATAATGAACTGATTGCAGTATTCAAGCCCCGGTCAGAGCATCAGAGTTATCCAGAAGTTGCTCATGGCGGCATCTCGGCGGCAATTCTCGATGAGGTGATTGGTCGCGCTATCATGTTGACCAACGACAGCAATACTTTTGGGGTAACGGTTGAATTAAAAGTTCGTTACAAAAAACCGGTTCCTCTCGGCGTGGAGTTGAAAGCAATCGGTCGCATTACTGAGGAGAGAAGCCGGACCTTTGCGGGGACAGGAGAACTTTACCTGCCCAATGGAGATGTCGCTGCTGAAGCTGAAGGTAAATATATGAAGCGGCGTCTGGAGCAGATTACCGATTCTGATTTTTCTGATAGTGAGTGGTTTGTGATGGAGGATGAATTACCTGAAGAAATATCAATTTAGAGGGAGTGTCTGATCTCATCTTCCTGAAATAACTGACAATTCTTGACTTATTCGTGAGCTAACTGTTAATTGTAAACATAACTCTTTGTTCAAGGGCAAACCTGCAGTGATGCAGGGGCGCAAAATTACGGGTCCCAAGTGGATTGCCGGATTACCGAAGAGAGCGATTGCAATCAGCGTGAACTGAATGCGCCCGTCTTCGGCTTGTCGGAGATGGGCGCATTTGTTTTAACAGTAAACATAGACCATCAGGGGGGAAGATGTCGGAACAACTGTATCGCATCGTCTTTAAGGGGGAGCTGGCTTACGGTTTTGAGCCCGCTGAAACGCGCAACAATCTCAAACGGCTCTGCAAATATAATAATGAGACGCTTGACAAACTCTTCTCCGGAAAACCTTTTACGCTGAAAAGTAAAATATCTCAGGATGTGGCCCGCAAATACAAAGCCGCTATCGATCAGACTGGTGCCGTCTGTGAAATAGAAGAGATTCCTACCTCGGCACCGAAGTCTACTGCTGTCGTAAAAGCTGAACAAATTGAATGCCCCAAGTGCAAGCAACTCCAGGCTGTCGGTGAAACTTGCCTGCACTGCGGTGTGGTCTTTGCCAAATATCAACAGATGCAGGAACGCAAAGCTGCAATTGAAAGAGGGGAGGTCCCGGAAAAACAGACCTCTGATGACGACTCAGGTTTGCCGCCCGATGCGAGTATGATGGATCGCTTGGAGACTTACTTTACCGAGCACCAGGAACAGGCTTTTATCCTCAAGGCGTTTCTGGTTATCGCAATCATCCTTTTCGTTAAAGAGTACCTGAGTGGCTTAATAACTCTTCTGATTATCCTCTTCCCCGTTCTTTTCCTGATCTACGTTCGGCTCGATGCTGCATCGACCGGAAAATCACCCACGGAAGTTCTCGCCCAGCACATAACCTTCATGCCTGTGATGTACACGGAAGGGGAGCGTAAGAAGGAGGGGACGACATGGGTCACTTACAGTCTGATTTTTGTCAATGTTCTGGTTTTCTACGGATTTGAAATGCGTGTGAATCCAGAGTTTATTTTCAATAATCTGATCTTCCT
>DAOWJU010000321.1 GCA_030640215.1 Desulfuromonadales bacterium | reverse complement strand
CGGGGTATTAAACCCACGCTACGCAATACACCCCGCCCGGTCATCGACTGAGGGAGCCTTAGCTTTGCTGTGTCAATGCTCTGGAAGCTCTTATTCGCGTGCCTGAGGAAGGATCAGGTTGAGGAGTACCCCAACGATACCGGCCAGGCCGATGCCTCCAAGTTTAACCACGGCCAGATCGAAGCTCATACCACCGATGCCAAAGACCAGAATCACCGCAACGATTGTCAGGTTGCGTGGTTGCATCAGGTCGGTACCGGCCCTGACCAGCGTGTTGATACCGATTACCGCAATTGCTCCGAAGAGCAGCACCATGATACCACCCATAATCGGCACTGGAATGCTGTTAAGAAAACCGCCCAGTTTGCCGATAAAGGCAAGCAGGATAGCTGTGATTGCTGCCCATGTCATGACCACCGGGTTGAAAGAGCGGGTTAGGGCAATTGCCCCGGAGACCTCGGAATAAGTGGTGTTTGGTGGTCCACCGAGGCAGGCAGCCAAGCTGGTGGCGAGACCATCGCCGAGCATGGTTTTGTCAATGCCTGGATCCTCAACATAGTCTTTGCCGGTGATATTGCCAATGGCAAGAACGTCACCGAAATGTTCGATAGCTGGAGCAATGGCAACTGGCACGATGAAGAGGATGGCCTCCAGGTTCCAGACTGGCAGAGTAAAGTCGGGCATCGCCAGCCACGGGGCATCAAAGACCTTTTGCATGGTGATCAGTGTCGGGCCGGTCCAGTTTTGCAGACTGCCGGGGTCAAACGAGGCCTGGACAGAAGCAGACATCCCGGTTGCATCGAGAATTATGGCAGTCAGGTAACCAGCAATAATTCCGCAGAGGATGGGGATGAGTCTGAACAGGCCTTTGCCAAGCAGAGAAACCAGAACGGTGACCACCAGGGCGACGCCAGCGATGGTAAAGGCGGTTGGTTGCGGTACCAGCCAGGCGGCCCCATCACCGGTGCGTCCGGATGCCATATGTACGGCAACCGGAGCGAGAACCAGGCCGATGACCATGATGACCGGTCCAGTGACTATCGGTGGCAGAATGCGATGCAGAATGCCCGAGCCGAAAATGCGAATAGAGAAACTGATGGCAATATAAAAGAGGCCTGCCGCGAACAGGCCACACATGGTTCCAGGGATCCCCCACTGCTGCACACCGTAGATGATCGGAGCGATAAAGGCGAAGCTGGAGGCCAGGAAAACCGGTACTTTGCCACGAGTAACAATTTGAAATACCAATGTGCCAGCACCCGCGGTAAAGAGCGCGACGTTGGCGTTGAGGCCGGTCAATAGAGGAACCAGGACCAGGGCACCAAAGGCGACAAAGAGCATCTGGGCACCGATCACCATCTCTTTTGGATTAAGACTGAAGTTGCTTCTTTGCAGGTTGTCAGACATTAAATGCTCCCTTTAAATGAATTTATTTGGTGCCGAAAATCTTGTCTCCGGCATCACCGAGGCCGGGAAGGATATAGCCGACTTCATTTAACTTCTCATCGATTGACGCCACATAGATATCGACATCTGGATGTTTTTCCTGCAAGGCAGCGATTCCCTCCGGTGCCGCTACCAGGAAGAGCCCTTTGATTCTTTTACAACCAGCTTCTTTGAGCATATCGATAGCAGCAATCACGCTGCCACCGGTCGCTAGCATCGGATCGAGAATCAGTGCCGTACGATCACTGATCCGTCGGGCGAATTTCTGGTAGTAGGTGACGGGCTCCAGAGTCTCTTCGTCGCGGTATAAACCGACCACGCTGACCCGTGCACTTGGGATCAGGTCGAGCACGCCATCCATCATACCGAGTCCAGCACGCAGGATTGGTACAATCGTGATTTTTTTACCCTTGATCCTGTCGACTTCGACTGCTCCAGCCCAGCCATCGATGATTTCTTTTTCAGTTTCCAGATCATTGGTTGCCTCATAGGTCAGCAGGCGGGCGAGTTCTGATGCGAGATCCCGAAAATCCTTGGTGCTGATCCCTTCGCGACGCATCAGGCCAAGTTTGTGACGTACCAACGGATGCTTTATTTCATGAACTGACACTATTTTCTCCTTTATGTTGAGAGACGTTATTGCTGCACAAAAAAATCACAATAAATTATCATGATCACCTTTTTTCAGCAAGGAATTGGATGGATATCTATAGATCTGTTATCTTAAAGTTTATGGAAGATATAAGTAGATCAGAGCATGTGGGAATGCCATTATTGGTGACTGCCGCAGTCATACTCGAAAAAGAAAAAGTCTTGATCACGCGTCGACCAGAGAATAAGGTCCATGCGGGTTTATGGGAATTCCCCGGAGGTAAGGTCGATCCAGGAGAAAGTCCGGAAGAAGCCTTGTATCGTGAAATCCGTGAAGAGCTTGATGCCGAAATCCAGGTGACGGGAATTTTTGAGGTGGCATTTTATCGTTATGACTGGGGCCCAGTGTTGATTCTTGCTTACTCTTGTCAACTGCTCACAAATGATCTCTGTAATGTTGGGGTTGCCGAGCATCGCTGGGTTCATCCTGAAGAGCTGAAAGATTTCTCCATTCTCCCCGCCGACCGACCGATTATCGCCCGCCTGAACGGTAAGTCGAACCATTTTGCTTGCCCTCCATCTGAATCCTGAATTATAAAACAGTATTTTTGTAAATTACTTCCCGCGGTGAAATAACCTGCTTAAAGTCAGTAGATCACGCAAAATAAGTGCGTTTATGGAATGAAACACACAATAACTGGGATTTTCTACAACGATATATGCTGCCCTTTTATGAACTTTTCCAAGCAAGTTGTTGACAACAATAAAACGTCGTATTATTTTAACACTTGTCTGTTTGTTTTATGTCATGTTTTGATTCCAAAGGAGTTACCTAAGTGCCCTCCAGAGACAAGGAATCCTATTCAATACAAGCGGTTGAAAACGCACTCGACGTTCTGGAAGCTCTGAGTGAAATTGATGATGATGTTCGCATTAGTCAATTAAGTGAAAAGCTCTCCATGAACAAGACCAGCGTTTTTCGTCTTTTAGCGACATTTGAAAACCGCGGTTACGTAGAAAGAGAAGAGCTTTCCGGTAAATATCGCCTTGGACTTTCCGCCTACGAAATTGGCCAGAAGTTCCTGTCCCGTATGGGCTTGCTTCGCCACGCCCGGCCGGTCGCCGAACGCATGGCGCGTGGCTGTAATGAAGCGGCATATATCGCTGTTCGCCGTGGTAAAGAAGTCCTTTTTCTCGACATCGTGGATACGACTCAGAAGGTAAAGATCGTTTCCCTGGTTGGTAACCGTTACCCCCTTGACACCACAGCTGCCGGTCAGGTCCTGTTGGCTTTTAATAATACCAATGGCAGTCGGAATATTGATAAGCTGCAAACGGAGATCAGCCCGCTTGCTGGGGTCCGTCGCCAAGGCTATGCGCAGGATAGTGATGCTCTGGGTGATGGCATTGCCAGTGTGGCTGCTCCGCTTTTCGGCAGCGGCGGCAAGCTACATGGTGTGCTCTGTATTGTCGGACCAGAGTTTCGTCTGCCGCAAGAGGTGATTCAAACGCAAATTCTAAATCCGCTGCTTGATACCTGCGGCATCATTTCCTCTAAACTGGGTTGGCATTCCCCCCATAGCCCGCGCAGAACCTGAGAAGCAGTCCGCCCATCGTGCTGCACCTTCTTGTGGCACAGATTAATGATTAAACCAATTGCCCTTCCTGTGCGCTTGATGATAAATTAGTCCTCTAATGTGAGAGCACGTCTCGCAAGGATTAACCTCATATAGCGGTAGCTTCTCTATGCCATTAATCAAGCACTTACAGGAAACTGAACCTTTTAGCCAACTTCCCGACTCTGTCTTTACAGAATTGCGTGAAGCAGCGATTGAAAAGAAATACCCGGCTAATCATGATGTTTTTCAGCAAAATAATCTGCCTACCGGCTATCTGTATGTGATTAAAGAAGGTCTGGTCTCGATCACCCTGCTCTCGCCAGGTGGTATCGACATGGTGGTTGACTACCGCAAGGAAGGCCAGTTCTTTGGTGGTACGCCGATTTTCACTGGAGAGCCATATGCTGGCGGTGCACGCACTGTAAAACCTACAGTCTGTTACCTTGTTCCTGCGGACCTCCTCCATAAACTGCAAAAAGATAACCCCCAGATCGGTCGTTTTTTTACCAGCGCTGTCCTCTCCCGAGTTCGTAAACTT
>DAOWJU010000152.1 GCA_030640215.1 Desulfuromonadales bacterium | reverse complement strand
CCAGTCCAGATATTGCGATTTAAAGACCGGTCCGACCGTACAGGTGCAAAGATAACTCGGATTTTCATCCGTATGCCCTGTCCCCTTGACGACACAACCGAGACAAGCACCGACACCACAGGCCATGGATTCTTCCAGTGAGACCTGCAGCGGGACCTGGTTGGCAACACAGATGTTATGAACAGCACCAAGCATTGGCAGAGGGCCACAGGAAAAGACCTCGGCGTCAGGGTGTTTCTGCAGTTTACGCTCCAGCACCTGGGTCACCAGACCCTCTTCGCCGAGACTGCCGTCGTCAGTAGAGATGTAAGTTTCCACGCCAAGACGTTCAAACTCTGTGACAGCGAAGATATCGTCCCGCGTTCGCCCACCCATCAGCAGTCGAACAGTGCAGCCGTTGTCGATCAACTCACCTGCCAGCATGTAGAGAGGCACCAGGCCGATCCCGCCGCCGACGAGAATCTTCTCGCCCTGACGTGAGGTGCAGTCGAAACCATTACCGAGAGGCCCCAGCAACTCAACCCGATCACCTTCGTGTAGTTCTGCCATGATAGCCGTGCCGCTGCCGACCACCTTGTAGACGATCTCGACAAATTCTTTCGGTGGCAGACCATCACAGTCAGCGGGTAGCAAACCGGTACGGAAGATACCGAAAGGACGCCGCAGCAATGGTGGCAATGAACGCTGTACACGAAACATGACAAACTGGCCGGAGTGGGCCTTTTCGCCAAAACCAGGCGCCAGGATCTTCATCCGGAAATATCCGGGTGAAATCTCCTGATTGGAAATTATTTTGGTACGGTAATTCTGCATAAAACTTTTATTCTCCTTGAGTCCGTTGTCCGGTTTAGAAATCCCCCTCAATCCCCCTTTGTTAAAGGGGGAAGCAAAAGGATCCCCCCCTTTGCAAAGGGGGGCTAGGGGGGATTTTAGCACTATGAAAAACCTAACCGTGCATTATTTACTGTTGAGAGGTCATAATCAGAGCATCTTCGCCATCCGGATAATACGCAGACCGTTTGCCGCCAGCAGAAAACCCGAACCGTTCGTACAGAGCGATTGCCGGTCTATTGCTAACGCGAACTTCAAGCCAAATCGAGGTCAAATCTGCTATTTTACTACGTGCAATGACATGCTCAAGTAACCGGGCAGCAACGCCACAACGCCGCATAGCTGGCAGGATTGCTAGATTCTGTATCTGAAGTTCACCGGCAACCAGCCATGTGCAGAGGAATCCGGTCAACTGGTCATGGTGCCAATAAAGGTCCACCGTCGCAACCGGATTATTCAACTCATCAGCAAAATTTTGCAGACTCCAGGGCTCTTGCTGACTGGCACATTCAAGCTGATGCACTAACGCAAGATCACCTTGTTGCATTTGTTCAATGCTATCACCGTCAGGCAAAGGAGTTGACGAGTTCATATAAGATCCATTGATCGTCATTCTCGCGCATGCGGGAATCCAGAGGTTTATTGGAACTGTCAAAAAATGGATCCCCGTTTTCACGAGGATGACGACTTTTGCAAGAGGCTCGGTTGTAACACTTTACAGCCCTACAGCTTTACATCCTTACAGCAGTTAATAATAGGCCACTGGTGTCGACCTGTAAAGAGGGAGAATAGTACCTGTTTTCAAGGTTTACAATTGACAACCTGCCGAGTGGTGATTTATTTAATAGGGCTACCCTAGAAACTTGGGTTCGCGAGCCAAGAACGAACAAAAGTTGTCGTCAGTCCATAACGGATCAAAGCTAAATTTAAGGAGAACACTCTTGTCAGATCGCTCCAGTATGACCTACAAAGATGCCGGCGTTGATATTGAAGCAGGCAATCGTTTTGTCGACCTGATCAAACCTCTGGTTAAATCGACCAACCGTCCAGAAGTCCTTACTGATATCGGTGGCTTCGGCGGCCTCTTCTCGCTAAACAAAGACAAGTACAAGTCGCCGGTTCTGGTCTCCTCGACCGACGGGGTTGGCACCAAGCTGAAGCTGGCGTTTCAACTCGGTCGTCACAATACAGTAGGCATTGACTTGGTCGCTATGTGTGTCAACGACATCATTGTGCAAGGTGCCGAGCCACTCTTCTTCCTTGATTACTTTGGAACCGGCATGCTGGCTCCGGAAAAGGCTGCTGAAGTTGTCGAAGGCATTGCCGAAGGCTGCCGCCAGGCCGGTTGTGCTCTGATCGGCGGAGAGACTGCTGAGATGCCTGGTTTCTACAGTGATGGTGAATACGACCTGGCTGGTTTTACCGTCGGTGTGGTTGATCGTGACGCGATCATTGATGGTTCCAGCATTCAGGTTGGTGAAGTGATCATCGGTATCGCTTCAAACGGTTTGCACTCCAACGGCTACTCTCTGGCTCGTCGCATCGTTGATGAACGCCTGCAGGGTGATCTCAATGCTGTCCACCCGGATCTCGATGAATCGCTTGGAGATGCCTTGCTGCGTCCCACCAGGATCTATGTCAAATCAATCCTCAATCTACTGCGCGACTTCGATATCCGCGGCATAGCGCACATAACGGGCGGAGGATTATTGGAAAATGTACCGCGCGTTCTGCCCCGCAACGGCAAAGCAGTGATTCGCAAAGACTCATGGCCCAAACTGCCTCTATTCGAACTGCTGCGCGAAGCTGGCAAGCTTGAAGAGAAAGAGCTGTATCGCACCTTCAATTACGGTATCGGTATGGTCCTTGTTGTACCGAAGGAGTCTGTTGATGACATCCTGTCCCGTTTACAGGGTTTAAATGAACAAGCCTATGTGATTGGTGAGATTGCCGCCTGTGATGACCAGAGTGAGCAAGTGGAGTTGGTATAGAGCTGTGACACGTGAGGAAAGACACGTGAGGAAAGACACGTGATAAAAGACACGTAACGGCTCCTTCATAACGGCTCCTTCATAACGGCTCCTTCATAACGGCTCCTTCATAACGGCTCCTTCATAACGGCTCCTTCATAACGGCTCCTTCATAACGGCTCCTTCATAACGGCTCCTTCATAACGGCT
>DAOWJU010000310.1 GCA_030640215.1 Desulfuromonadales bacterium | reverse complement strand
CGAGTTCCAGAATAGAGATGTCGAAAGTACCGCCGCCGAGGTCAAAAACAGCGATCTTCTCTTCTTCTTTTTTGTCGAGACCATAAGCCAGAGCGGCTGCCGTCGGCTCGTTGATGATGCGGAGCAGGTTCAGGCCGGAGATCTTGGCAGCATCTTTGGTTGCCTGACGCTGAGAATCGTTGAAATAGGCCGGTACGGTAACCACTGCATCGGTGACTGTCTCGCCGAGGTAGTCTTCTGCGGTCTGCTTCATTTTCTGCAGGATCATCGCCGAAATTTCTGGAGCGCTGTATTTCTTGTCGCGGACTTCAACCCAGGCGTCACCGTTGTCAGCCTTGATGATCTTGAACGGGCTGATCTCGATATCTTTTCTGACCGCGTCTGAATCAAATTTGCGACCGATCAGGCGCTTGATAGCGAAGAGGGTGTTTTCCGGGTTGGTAACGGCCTGACGCTTGGCCTGCTGGCCAACGAGCCGTTCACCGCTTTCAGAAAAAGCCACCATCGACGGTGTGGTACGAGTTCCTTCAGCGTTGGCGATAACCACTGGCTCGCCACCTTCCATAACGGCGACACAGGAATTTGTGGTTCCCAGGTCGATACCAATAACTTTGCTCATGATAAGAATCCTCCTTAAAGATTCGGGTCGTTTAGTATTTGTAATGTGGACAGACTCTTTAATGATCGTCTGTCGATTTATTCGTCGTTGCTTGTCAGTTCTTCAGCCTCTGCATCAGCGGCATCACTGGTCGGAGCCTTGGCCACCATAACCAGAGACGGACGCAGCAGGCGATCATGCAGCAGGTAGCCTTTCTGAAACTCGGAGACCACCGTGTTCGGGGCCTGATCTGCGGATTCGACCTGGCCCATGGCCTGATGCAGGTTAGGGTCAAAGTCTGTGCCGATGGCGTTAATCGGCTTGACAGCAAAATCTTCCAGGGCCTTGCGGAACTGGTTGATCGTCATGTTGACGCCCTCCAGCAGCCCCTGGTTGTTATCATTATCCTGGCCAGCATGTTCAACTGCGCGTTCGAGATTGTCCAGCACCGGGATCATCTCCTTGAGCAGACGATCATTGGCAAACCGTAGCGCATCTTCTTTGTCACGCTGGTGACGCTTGCGGGCGTTCTCCAGGTCAGCTCGTTCGCGTAAATAAAGATCCCAATTGGTACTCGATTCCGCTTTGGCAGCTTCAATTTCGTTCTTCAGCCTGGTGATAGGGTCAACGGCTTCTTCCGCCGTGACTTCTTCAGCTGTTTCGGTCGTCACTTCTTCCTGAGCCTCTGTTGCGACTTCCGGCTCTGCGACCACGTTTTTTTTACTTTTCTTTGCCAAGGTTTTATCTCTCCTAGTCCTTATCTGTGTCCAGCAGGCGACTGATCAGGTTCGCTGTGTAATCGACAATCGGGATGATGGTTGAATAGGGCATGCGGTTGGGACCTATAACACCGAGGGTGCCAAGGGTGCCACTTTTGCCGGAGTAGGCTGCGGTAATCAAGCTGCAGTCTGATAGTTCGCTGTATTCTGTCTCGCTGCCGATAATGACCTGAACCCCTTCGGTCTCAAGGCCACGGTCGAGCAGGTCGACCAGAATGCTCTTCTGCTCAAACGTCTGGATGATGCGTTTCATGCATTTCAGGTCGGCAAACTCGGGTTGCTCAAGAAAATGACTGGTCCCCTCGATGATAATGTCACCGGTGACTTCGTCGACCAGGGCAGCGCTGGAAAGAGCTAATGCCCGGCGCAGCAGGTGGTCATAAAGATCCTTTTCCTGGGCCATTTCGGTAACGACTCGTGCACGAACCTCCTGAATACTCAAGCCAGCCATGGTCTGATTCAGATAGTTGGTGATCTTCTCCAGATCGCGAGGTGTCAAATCCTCTTCAATCTCGATCAGTTTGTTCTGCACCAGGCCGGACTGAGTGACAAAAACCGCCAGTACCAGGCATGGTGAGAGTTTGACAAATTCGATATGCCGGAAGATGGTCGCTTTAAGGCGCGGTACCATGACCAGTCCGGTGTAGTTGGAGAATGCTGACAGGGTGCGACTGGCCTCGCGCAGCATGTCGGCCATTTGCAGGCCATGTTTCCCGTATTGTTGTTCGATCTGGTCTTTTTGCCGACGGTTCAGATCGTTGACGCGAATCAAGGTGTCAACGTAGAAGCGGTAGCCTTTTTCTGTCGGAATGCGTCCTGCTGAAGTGTGAGGAGAAGCCAGATAGCCGAGTTCTTCCAGTTCGGCCATGACATTACGCACCGAGGCTGGTGACAGCTTGATGCCGAGGTTTCGGGTCAGAGCCTTGGAACCGACCGGTTGGGCGGTAGCAATATATTCCTCAATAATCGCTTCGAGGATTTTCTGACTGCGATCAGTCAGGGTGTCTGCCATGATGAACTCCGCGCAAAAAAAAGCTCAAGCCGGATGACCCGGCCCGGTAAAAGTTTTAGCACTCCATTGGGTTGAGTGCCAAAAGTAAGGTCAAGATAACAACGCCAAATGCCTTTGTCAAGGGACGGCCAGTGATTTTCTGAGGGCGAGTGAAGGGCTGGTCTGAGCTGGGAATTGTACTTAGAGAAAGGGCAGAATCAGGGTGTCAAAGAGGAGCCATCCCGCAGGTGTGAAAGACCAGCGGCCATTGTCGTTTGTCAGCCATTGGGTGCTTGCTGCAACTGCATCAGGAAAAGCTTCTTGAAGGGTACAGCCGAAGCGATCTTGCAGCTCAGTATCTGTGATACCGTGCCGGGTGCGCAGGGCCAGGTAGATCGTTTCACTCAGGGCAGATTCGCGATCAAAGCTTTCCAGGCAGCTCATTGGTTCTTGCTGGTCATGCAGTGCTTGACGGTATGCTGCCAGGTCGGCCGGCACTTGCCAACGGCTGCCCCATTGAGTGTTTTGAAAAGAGTGGGCGCCAGCGCCAATACCAAGACAGGGGCGGCGTTGCCAGTAGCCGAGGTTGTGACGACTGGTATAGCCGTCACGGGCATAGTTGGCAATTTCGTAGTGCTCGTAGCCAGCTGAGACCAGTTGTTCATGGACCAGCATAAAGGCATCGGCGTAGAACTCTTCGTCTGGCAGGGAAAGTGTGCCAGCGGCAATTTGTCGTTGAAACGGAGTCTCCGGCTCGGCTGTCAGGCCATAGCAGGAAAGATGTTCAGGTGCCAGTTCGAGATAACTCTGCAGATCCTCTTTGAGCTCGGCTGTTGTCTGGCCGGGAAGGGCAAACATCAGGTCAAGAGAGAGATTGTCAAAGCCAGCATTGCGTGCCCGTTTGACCACGTCAATCCCCTCCTGACGATTGTGCAGGCGACCGAGGTTGGTCAGTTGTTTGTCATTGCAGCTCTGCAGACCGAGGGAGAGTCGATTGATGCCAACGCTGCGAAAACCGGAAAGACTTCGTTGCGATACCGTGCCGGGATTGGCTTCAAGGGTAATCTCTGCGTTTTTTGTCAGGCCGAAGTTCTGGTTGACAGCTTGCAGGATGCCAGCAATTGCTTCCGGTGCAAGCAGGGAGGGTGTCCCGCCACCGAAGTAGACGGTGTCGAATGGCCCGGACCGCCCATGTTTTGTGGCCCCGAAAGGGTGTTCTTTGGCCCAGGCAAGGTGTTGTTTGAGAAGGTCAGGGTAACCCTGGATAGTTAAGTCACAAACTTCTTCAGAATAGAAGTCGCAATAGGGACATTTTCGACGACAGAAGGGGATGTGCAGATAGAGACCGGCCATGAGGTTCCGACAAGCGGCTACCTGAGGTAGAGCAGCAGGGAGACCAGGGCAAGAATCATGACAGCCAGCAGAACTCCGACGCCAACCGGATAGGCTGCGCTGCGACTGCGACGATCAATTTGTTCGATTGCCTGTTCCTGATGATCATCAATGCCAGTGGCTTCAACCAGGAGTCGGTAGCCATGCTTTTGAATGTTGCCGCCCGGTTCTTCGAAGAACTGCGCCAGTAGCTTTGTAAACTGCTGGACAAAAATACGGTCGGCCCAGTCATTGACTCCATTGAAAGCCCATTTACAGAAGCGATAAATCTGGCGACAGCCCTTGCGGTAAATCCAGTCGGCATCGACATTGAGTGAACGAATTTCCGCCGGGTAGATGCCAGCAAGCAGTAGCAGGGTAAAGGCCAGAGCCGAGAAGACGAGTAACTGGGACTGCGCCAACACGTGACTGATCGAGTAGGGCTGGTAGTCGGTGGCGTAAGGCAGCATGCTGTACAGGTATTGCGGGAAGCAACCAATTAGAATACAGAGAACTGCCGAGATGCCCATGGCCAGCAGCATATGCGGTGGTGCCTCTTTGCAGCGTATGCCGGAGTCGTGTGAGAAGAAGGCGAAGAAGGGAATCTTGATGCCGGCATGGTGAAAAACCCCGGCCGAAGCAAAGAGCAGGATGAACCAGAGCCAGCGCATGTCACCGAGAGCAGCGGCTTCCATGACCATCGATTTGCTGACGAAACCGGAAAAGAGCGGGAAGGCCGAGATCGAAGCGGCGCCGACAATGCAGAAGCCGCAGGTCCAGGGCATCGATTTATAAAGGCCGCCGAGGTCGGTGGCGTTGATCTTGCCGGTGCGGTACATGACCGCGCCCATGGTCATAAAGAGTAGTCCCTTGAAGAGGAGATCGTTGAAGGCATGAGCGACGGCGCCGTTGATGGAGAGGGCGGTGCCGATACCGATGCCGACGACCATGAAGCCGACCTGGTTGATCAGGCTGTAGGCAAGGACTCGTCGCAGATCGTTCTCAATGACTGCATAGAAGATCGGGAAAGCCGCCATGGCCCCGCCGATGAAGATCAACTCCTCGGTGCCGGGGAAGGCCCGGGCCAAAGCATAGATTGCCGTCTTGGTGGTGAACGCCGAAAGAAAAATGGTGCCGGTGATGGTCGCCTCAGGATAGGAGTCAGTCAACCAGGGGTGTAGAAATGGCCAGGCACAGTTGACGCCGATACCGACAAATATCAGCCATGAGGCGGTTGTCCCCAGGCCAATCAGGTCAAAGGCCGCTGAGCCGGTCTGGGAGATATGCATGATGATCCCCGCCAGCAGACAGAGGCCACCGGCAACGTGGACCATAAAGTAGCGAAAACCCGCACTGAGAGCTCGTTCGGTACGGCGTGCCAGGATCAGGAAGGTGGCACTGATCGTAAGCATCTCCCAGAAGACAAACAGGGTGAACATGTCACCGGCGAAGACTGCGCCGATCGCTGCTCCGGCATAGACGGTGCCGGCAACGTTCTGCACAGAATCCTTAACGTGAAGTGCATAGAGCGCCGAGAGGAACGCCACCAGATGAAAAATATAGCCAAAGATCAGACTCAGTTTGTCAACTCTGGCCAAGATGATCTGGTCGCCCAAAAACGGGTAGACCCAGTGGCTGCCGTGTGGGAGTTGCAACAGGTTGATGAAGCTGATCACCGGCAACAGCAGGAGCAATGCTTGTCGAGTACGGCCCTTAAAAAGTGGGATCAGAAGTCCGCCGAGAATCAGGATTACTGCAGGCGGCAACGCATTAATCATTATAATAATCCTCTTTACGCATGACTAATGGCCGCAGTACGTATTTGGCTATGATCACCAGGATGACACAGGCGACAAAACCGTAGACCGAGTAGAAGGCGAAGGAGCTTTCCCAGGTGAAGATGCCGTGCTTGTGGTAGAAGAGGTCAACCGCCAGCAGCAGGACCACGCAGGTATATAAGGCATAGAGTACGCGCTTGACATTCTGGGGTTTGTCGAACATCGCCAGTTCTTCATCTATCGAGATGGGGTGTTTGGACATATGAGCTCTCCTACCAAGTCTGCCAGAGCACAAAGGCCAGGTAGAGGGTGCCAATAGTAATGCAGACATAAAAGATTGTCCGGTAGCCTTCGACGGCCTCGTGGGCCAAGATCATCGGACCGTCTTCTGCGTCACCTTGGTTGTTGTTTTGTTCGTGCATACTCATCATGGATTCTCTCAAATTCGCCCCGCCACTAAATCTTCAGCGCCATTAAATCCCCAGTGTCATCAAAGCCCCTGCGTTATCAAAACCCCTGCGTTATCAAAACCCCAAGGCCATACGTGCCAGTCGCAACAGCGTGTCGGGAAAAAAGAACAGACTCAGTGAAACCAGGGCCGTCACCGATAGTGGTATCAAGCAGAAGAGCGGCGCTTCCTTAATGCCTTCTTTTTCACCGTCAGTTGCTGGCATGAAGAAGCCGCGGTAGACAATCGGGAAGAAATAGGCAGCATTAAGCAAGGAGCTGACCAGCAGGACTATGATCAGAACCAGCTGATCTCCCTCGACGGCACCGAGCAGCAGGTTCCATTTGCTGATGAAACCACCCAGAGGCGGCATGCCTATGATACTCAGGGAACCGAGGAAAAAGGCCATATAGGTGATTGGCATGCGTCGCCCCAGGCCATCCATCTGACTGATGTTTTTCTTCTTGCTGGCGACATAGATCGCTCCCGCACAGAAGAAGAGAGTGATCTTGCCAAAAGCATGCATCGCCAGATGCATGATTCCGCCGAGCATTCCGAGCGCTGAGAGCATGCCGGCACCGAGTACCATGTACGCGAGTTGACCGATGGTCGAGTAGGCCAACCGGCGCTTCATGCTGTCTTGAGTCAGTGCGATCAGAGAGGCAACCAGTATGGTTACCGAGGCGATGTAAGTGATCAGGGAGCCGAGGTCGGCAGACTGCAGCGTTTCAGGGCCGAGGATATGAAAGATGACACGGAAGATCGCGAAGACACCTGCCTTGACCACGGCCACGCCATGCAGGAACGAACTGACCGGGGTTGGTGCCACCATTGCCGCTGGCAGCCAGCCATGGAACGGCATCAAACCAGCCTTGGCAAAACCGAACAAAAAGAGCACGACCAGAAGCGCCAGGATTTCCGGTGAAGCCTTACCGGCCAGAATGCCACCCGTGGTGAAATCGAGAGTTCCTGCGAGAGAGTAGGTGATCAGCATGGCCGGCAGTGCCAGGCCGATGGATGTGCCGAGGATATAAGTCAGGTACTTGCGGCCTGAACTTCTGGCTTCAGCATTTTGCTTATGGGTGACCAACGGGTAGGTCGAGAGTGACAGGACCTCGTAGAAAAGGTACAGGGTCAGCAGGTTGCCGGCAAAAGCGATACCGAGAGTGGCTGAGATCGCCACGGCAAAGGATGCGAAATAACGGGTCTGGGCGTGCTCGTCGAGAGCCCGCATGTAGCCGATTGAATAGATCGAGGTAAACAGCCAGAGGCAAGAGGCCACCAGGGCAAAGATCATTCCCAGGGCATCGACGCGCAGTTCAATCGGCACGCCCGGGATCACTTGCGCGATGGTAAAGACGTAACTGCCGCCTTCCAGTATCCACGGCAACAGCGAGGCGACGATCGTCAGTTTGACCAAGGCGATCAGTATCGTCCAGCTCTCGCGCAGGTTCGGCTGACGATCAGAAAGGATGATCGGCAAAGCCCCCAGCAGGGAAACCAGAATCGCGGCCAGTGGCCAGAAGGAAACAATCGGTGTCATATCTCTCTCAAAACGGGTTCCGGACAACCTTGTCCGGGATCATAAATAGAATTAAAAACCGACCGGTATCATCAAACGAATTACGTTGTTCACTAACGGTCCGGTGCTTAAGCCCACCACAATCAGGATGACCGCTGTCAGGACCAGAGGACTGAGCATCCACCAGGGAGCCTCGTGCCGCTCGGTAACTGAATGTTCATGGTGCTCGCCCTCTTGCAAAGAGCCGAAGTAGGCCAACTCGATAATCCTGAAGAAGAGTACGGCGTTAATCAGGCTGCTGATGACCAAGGCAATGACAAATTCCCAGTGGCCGCCATCGATCCCGCCAAGGATCAGATACCATTTGCTGAAGAAACCACAGGTCGGTGGTACGCCGATCATGGCAAAAGCACCCAGTGTGAAAGCCGCCATGGTGATCGGCATGCGGCGAAAAATTCCCTGCAGTGAAACTAGGGAGACGCTCCCCTGACGGTAGATGATGGCAGCGACGACCAGAAAGAGGCAGAGGGTCATGAGGGCGTCGTTGACAATGTGCAGGATGCTACCGGTCAGGCCGTTGGCATTGGCCAGAAATATACCGCCGACCATATAGCCGACTTCAGCAACAATAATGTAGGTCAGCATGCGCCGCAGGTCTTTCTGTCCCAGGGCGAGCACTGATCCGCAAATGATCGCAAACGCTGCAGCCCACACCACACCCTGGGCGATCCATTCGTGGGTAAAGACCAGCGCTGGCGTGTACATGGTGAAGATCACACGCACCATCAGATAGACAGTCACTTTGGTCATCAATGGTGCGATCAGGGTACCGGCGCCGGTGGGCGCCTGGCTGTAAGCGTTGGGCAGCCAGCTGTGCAGGGGGAAAAAGGCCATTTTGATCCATAACCCGACCAGCACGAAAGCAATTGCTGTGGCGGTCGCCACCGGGGCGTCCAGAGTCGGCAGAATCCGGGCAATATCAGCCATGTTCAGGGTCCCGGTCAGGATGTAGATATAGCCGATCCCAAGCAGGTAGAAACAGGCAGCAATTGAGCCCATGATGATGTAATTGAAGCTGGAGAGAGCTGCCCGTCCTTTTCCCATGGCAATCAGGCCGTAGGTGGTGATCGAGGTGATCTCAAGCAGGACGTAAAGATTGAAGGCATCGCCGGTCAGCACCAGGCCGAACAGGCCGGCAATCAGGATCATGTAAAGGGTAAAGAAAAAATGTTCCCGGCCGGGGAGTTCCTGTTCGACGCTTTTCAGTGACGAGAAGGAAGCTAGCAGGGCGACCACTGAAATGAGCACCATCATCAGGGCGCTTAAGGGATCGACCACCAGTTCGATGCCGTAAGGTGGCTGCCAGTTGCCGACTGTGTAGCGCAGGGTTCCATGCTCGATCACACGGGCCATAACGATGATCGAACCGAAAACGGAGAAGGCCAGGGAGCCGAGGACCATCGGTGCGATCCACTGACGGGATCTGCGGCCAAGCAGGTTGATAGCCAGAGCCGAGAGCAGCGGGACGACCAGAACGAAGAGATGTAGATTGGTTGCGTTCATCGCTGGAGCTTCTCCAGGATTTCATCCTCTTCGAGGGTGCCGTATTCTTTATAGATGCGCTGCAGTACAGCCAGGGCCACGCCGGTAACGCTGACGCCGACGACGATGGCCGTCAGCATCAATACGTGTGGCAGAGGATTAACTGTAGACGCCGCTTCAACATGGCCGGCCAGCGCCTGGTACTTGTCAACGATCGGAATACCGCCACCTTTCTTAACTCCGGTCGAGACGAAGAAGAGAATGATGGAGGTCTGGAAGATGTTCATGCCGATCAGCTTTTTGACCAGGTTGCGCTTGCCGATCATCGCGTAAAAGCCGATCATCATCAGCACGACGTAGATCCAGTAGTTATATTTGGCGACGATTTCGCCGATTACCGTCTCCATAGCTAGAGTCCCTCATCCATGGCGCCACCGGAACTGAGGTTCCAGTAGAGCAGGACCATGATGCTCATAACCGCCACGCCGACCCCGACTTCAATCAGGAAGATGCCAAAAGAACGCCACTCAACCGGGCCTAAAGGAATCAGCTTGTCGAGGGCACTGTAATCGAGGAAGAGCCCACCGAAGAGGGTACAGAGTACTCCAACCCCGATAAAAATGGCCGGGCCAAGATTGTTGAGAACCGCATTGGCACTGACCGTCATGTATTCCTGGGAGGTTTTCATGCCAAAGGCCAGGGCCAGCAGGATGAAGGACGCGCCGAGAATGACTCCCCCCTGAAAGCCGCCGCCCGGGCTGTAGTGACCGTGGACGATGACATAAAGTCCGAACACCTGGATGAAGGGAACCATCAATCGCACCGAAGTTTTGATGATCAGGTCTTCGCCAGCGGTATGTTCGTGGATGTCCCTCATTTTTCCCTTTTCCTCCACAGTACGCTGAGCACGGCCATGCCTGCACAATAGATGACCACTGTTTCAAACATGGTGTCGTACCCTCGGTAATCGCCAAGCACAGCTGTGACGATATTGGGAACGTGCGTCTGCTCTACGGCCTTTTCGATGTAAACCGGAGAGAGATAGGTGCTGGCCGGTGCCTGGGGGTCACCCCAGGCGGGGAAATCCTTGGTCCCGTACAGCAACAGAGCCCCTGTCACCAGGGTTGCGAGCAAGGCTAGATTTTTCAATCTCTGCTCCTTCTGGTGGTTCTCAAGATCGCTGCGATAAAGAAGATAGTGCTGACACCGGCACCGACAGTGGCTTCAGTAAAGGCCACGTCAACCGCACCCATTTCAGCCCATAACAGGCACATCAAAAAACTGTAGATACCGAACACGACTGTAGCGCCAAGCAGATCCTTGATGTTGATTGCCACCAGGGCGCAAACCACCACCAAGGTTAGAATCATGAGGTCAAGTTGCCAGATCATGACCGTTTCCCCCCTGCTTGTCTCCCTCTTGTCCGTTTCCAGGGTTTTACGCCAAGAACCAGAGCAGCTTCTGTGATTGCATGGGTTGCCGTTGGGCTGGTGACAAAGACAAAAGCGGCAATCAGAAAGAGTTTGGCGCTGACCAGCAGTGCACCGACAGAGAAAGACTCGAGGTTGTAAGCCGCCATTCCGGCAATCATCAGTACCGCCGCCAGAGAATCGCATTTTCCGGCAGCATGCAGGCGGGAGTAGAAATCCGGCAACCGCAAGAGGCCGATAGTTCCAGCAAGAAAAAAGAAGAGGCCTGAAAGTATCAGGATTATGGCAAGAACCGACAGGATCGTCATAAACTCTCCTCCCGTTCGCTGTCTTCCATGAACACACCGAGTCGCCGCAGGAAGAATTTGGCGGCGCCGAGCGTAGCAATGAAATTGAGCAGGGCATAGGCCAGGGCAATATCGATAAACATCCCCAGGTTATCGTAGAGCACGCCGATCACCAGCAGTAGTACCGTTGTTTTTGTGCCGATGACGTTGCCGCCGAGGATTCGGTCAAGAATAGTCGGACCAACCACGGCGCGAATCAGGCTCAGAGCCATTAACAGGACCATGGCAATGCCGGTGGCCAGGAAGAAAGAGTGCATCATAAGTCAGACTCCAGCGCACGGGCCACACGGGCCTCCATCTCACCAGGCAGAGCATCACTGGCGCTGCGGGTCAGGGCGTAAACGGAAAACTCGTCATCATGGATACTGACTGTAATCGTTCCCGGAGTCAGGGT
>DAOWJU010000238.1 GCA_030640215.1 Desulfuromonadales bacterium | reverse complement strand
GATTGCAATCACGTTGCGTCGTTTATTGAGAATCTTGAGATTGTCTCGCAAGCCATTTTTTAATTCAGCCATTGCTTTCGCCCGTGACCTTAGTAACAGTGTGAAAGTGTTTCGGCAGCGGATGAAGGTGCGAATCGCTTTCGTTGGCTACAGAGCCGATGGTTTCACATCAGAAAAAACTTTCAGGGACAACCATTACGTCTTCTGGCATGAGTTTTTCGTGGAGAGATACTTTCTCCAGAACCTGCTCTTTGCCCTCCACCTTGCGGATAATCTTCACCTTGCCCTCCGAGGCGAGTTCAGTGAATCCCCCGGCCATGGTTATTGCCTTAATGACAGTTGTATCAGGCTCCAGATTGTAGGCAGCCGGACGCTTAACTTGGCCAGTCACATAAACCACACCGGCCTTGGATATTGTCACTGTATCGCCGTCCTTGAGCGGTACATCGACAACCTCGTGACCGGACTTGATCAAGTCAGCGACATTAACCGTAATCGTCTCTTTGTTCGATTCGTCGCCTTTATGAACACGCACGATTGTTGCACTTTGACCGGCCCCCCTGGTGGGTCCTCCCGCCAGAGAAATCAGTTCAAGCAGACTCGTAGGACCGCTTAACTCATACAGCCCGGGCTTGACTATCTCTCCAATGATGACAATCTTTTTGCTTTTGAACTGTTCAACGAACACAGACACCTGCGGATTAATAATGTACTCACCGTCAAGTTTCTTTGCGATAACCGCTGCAGCTATGGAAGTACTCATCCCGCCGATGACCAGTTTACCGGCAAGCGGGAAGATGATGCTGCCGTCATTGCCGATTCGGGCAACCGTGGACAAGTCCGGGTGATCATAAACATCGATTTTGACAACATCTCCGGGGCCAACCAGGTAATCAGGGTTGGCGGCCATGGAGGGCCCGATGCAAAGCATCAGGAGCAGCAACGGAGCTACGATGGCAATATATCCAAGCTTTCTCATGGAGGACCTCTTTCTACAGCCACCCTTTGCGTCACGTAAGCTGTTAATCGCGTTACTTGGAGGTGCTTATCGCGTCACCTGTCAAAGGGCTGCAGTCATGCGCAGGAAGACTGTGTTATTTGTATAGTCATTGTTCTCAAGGTTAGAGTCACGATCTTCATATTCATAACCGACACTAACGTTGAGCCAGCGGTTAGGGATAAAACCAACCGCTACGATAAAACCATAATCCTTGTCTTTGCGTTTATCTGCCTGCAAACCAGCAACAATGTCATCCTTATAATCGTTATTCACGTAAGAGAAGGCCATCTCTCCACGCAATTTGGGTGTGAACCGCTGCCGGTAGCCAAGCTGGGTCCGATAAGAGAGGATGCTGTTTGTACCGATAGAATCACTCTCAAGGACTCTGCGCGTGCTTCTCAGGTAGATGGAGGTTTTGGGGGTGAAAAAGTAATCCAGCCGGGCTTCAGCCATCCATTCATCCCGATCATCCAGGTTACTGTCATCATAATCTTTTTCGCCATAACCAACCTTTACTCGGCCACGCAATTTTTTGGAGGCTCTCATTTGGGCGCCGATGTAATAATTCATGGCGTCGCTGTCGCTATTGATGTCCTCATCGTAATCAATAGCGACATATTCAACCTGGAAAAAGAGTGCGGTTTTGGGCGTCAGGCTGTAAAAGAGATATGCAGAGCCGGTATTGTCGGTACGATTGCGATATTTATTCCGATCTTTATCGTAATCAAGGTAGTAGTTACCATAGTCCAGCCGCAGAGATGTTTTCGGTGTAAATTGATAGGCAAGGATTGTGTTGAATAGATTTGAATCGAACTTATCAAGCTTGCGATCAGGCGTTCCGCCTGTTCCGTACGGGTCTCTGTTGATTTCGTAGACATCAATCATTTCCAGAGAAAGGCCGCCTCTCAGACTAACCTTAAAAGAACCCTCAGCACGGTGGTCAGTTCTATTCTCCTCTGTGTACTTGTCATGCTCGCGAATATCAGCCCGGTAGAGCGCATAACCTTGAAAGCGTCGGTTGGTTTCTGTGCGAAAGCGGCTTAAGGCCAGCCCGCCAGGGGCTGTGTTCAGAGTGTTGACTTCTATCAACTTCTGCCGCGTTGCTGGCAAGGCAAACCAAACTCCAGGAGTAATGATTGCGACTGTGTCTGACTTCTCGTTTCCGTCTGTCTGGAACAGGTTGTCGGTGTAGAACCCTCCCACCGACAGGAATGGATGGACATAACCGGAACGGGCACTGAGAACTTCTCCGGGGACAATCCGATCACTTCTTATGGGTGATCCGTACCCTTCTGTACCGACACCTATCGTATCCATAACATCAGCTGCAGGGGCTTCGACTTCCACTGTCTCTGTTGCAGCCTCGGTTAAAACCTCAGTGCCGACTTCCTGACACCAGGCCTTTTCAGTCGACAACCCCAAGACCACGATCAGTGTGCACAGAAAAAACAAGCGCATCATTCTCCTCCTTTTTTGTGTCAAAAACATTTCACGCACCTCGTTGACCGAATATTTGGACAAGAGCAGACCAAAACCCAAGTTGGAGCCAAGCGAAATCACAAGTTGGAGGACAGCTGAGTCACCAACGGGAGTACAGCTAAACTTAAGAGGGTGAAGATCTTTAACCTCATGTTAAAACTATCAGTTAGGGGAGGTTTGTCAAATTTGGCTCATGCCGTTCTCACAGCATTCAAAGGGATTCGAACAACCTTCTGCTTGATGTAACTCGTGCTCGTGGTTTCGGGCCGACTAATGTGACCATTCTGCTCATGATGATATTCGGGCACCAGAGTTTTGATTATGCTCATCACACGTTTCTCGTTCATCGATTGACAAGCCTCTGCGAGTTGATCGAACCACTTATCAATTTCATAAGGATTATGTGTAATAGAATTGGCGACACAGATCTTCTCATGAGTTGTCGGCTTCACACCTTCACTTGCAAGCAGTAACTCCTCATGCAATTTCTCTCCAGGCCGCAAGCCGGTAAATTCAATGTCGATATCCTGATACGGGGCCATTCCAGAGAGACGGATAAGCTCTTCTGCGAGATGAACTATCTTAATCTGCTCGCCCATGTTCAGGAGGAATATCTCGCCGCCACGTCCCATACTACCCGCCTGCAAAACCAGCTGAACCGCTTCCGGTATGGTCATGAAAAATCTCGTTGCCTCAGAGTCAGTTACAGTGACCGGTCCGCCCTTCTTTATCTGCTCCCGGAAGATCGGAACCACGCTGCCGTTACTGCCGAGAACATTTCCAAATCGCACGGTAACAACGGTTGTTTCAATCTGGTTGTAGAGCGCTTGAGCGTAGATCTCGGCGGCTCTTTTGCTGGCCCCCATTATATTGGTGGGGTTAACCGCCTTGTCTGTTGAGACCATGACAAAATGGTCAACGCCGAATTGACGTGCAGCATTTACCAGAGTGCGGGTCCCTAGAGTGTTGTTCTCAATAGCAGAGATCGGGTTATGTTCCGACATCGGCACATGCTTGTAGGCAGCGGCATGGAATACGACCTCTGGAGAATAGCAAGCAAAAACACTGTCCACCTTGATGGCACTCCTGATGTCACTCAGGCAGGGGATGATCTCCAGTTCGGGAAACTTTTCACGGAGATTTCTCTCGATCTGGAAAAGCGGGGTTTCAGCGTTGTCGAAAAGCACGAGTGAGGACACACCAAATCCAGCAACCTGATGGCAGATCTCCTGACCTATGCTTCCTGCGGCACCGGTTACCAGGACACGCTTGTTCTCAAGGTAGTTACGGATATTTTTGACATCCAGACGTACCGGTGGTCGACCGAGCAGGTCCTCGAGTTTGACATCACGGATATGCCTGACTGCCACGTTGCCGTTAAGAATCTCATCAACGTTCGGCAGAATTTTTGATTTGATTCCGCAACTCTGACAAAGCATAACAATCCGACGCAACTCCTTGTGACAAAGGGCAGGATTGGCCAGTATGACGAGATTGACTGGTTGCGCTTGCAGCAGTTCTTTCAACTTCTTAATCGATGCCAGCACAGGAACCCCCTCGAAGCGTTGTTTAACACGCTTTTCGTCCTGATCAACAAAACCGATGACCATTCGGTTCTGATGAGGGTTCTGCCTGATCTCACGAGCAATAGACTGACCAGCAGCACCTGCCCCGACAATCAGGATTCTCTCTGTACCGTTGCTGATGGTCTTGTTTGCCACTTGGGAATGTTCGTGGACAAGTCGAACAGAGACCCGCGCACCGCTCATGATCATGAAGCAGATCAGCCCATCCATAAGCAGAATCGAAATGGGCAGCTGAATCGTTGTGTTAACCCAATAGCTCAGATAAGCCGCAAAGAGCAAAGAGCCTAAAAGGTTTGCCTTGACCAATGAAATCAGGTCATGAATCGAGACGTAACGCCACCAGGAGGACAACAAATGCATCAAGGTAAAACTGGAGAGTTTGATCAGGACAAGAGGCAGAAAGAGCGCTATCAATGCAGTGGAATACCCAGACGGAAATGCCCCATCATAACGAAGAGCATTCGCTAGAACAAAAGCGCAAACAATCATGACGGATTGACAGCAAAGCGTGAAAAACTTTTGACTTGTTTTGGCTAACATAAGCTTCATGCTCCCTACTATCTGTATTGGTCAATGGGCAAGATCACCATGACCAAAAGCTGGAAAGATTCTTTATGTTAAAGATTAAGGTGCAAATATTGCTTAGCAATAACCCAGAGGTTTGAGCTTAGTGAATATAAAGTTTGTCTTTTTCTCTAACCTAAAGGCTTGCCAGGTTTGATCTGTCTGGTGATGTTTTTCTGACCACTTTTAATGGAGGGGATTTGACACGCAAAAATGAGATTGGACGGGGGCAATGAAAGGTTACACAGCAGCCAAGCCTCAGAGAACGCAAGGCGACTAGCAGCTTGTCGGACAGGCTGCCAGGCCACATTTATACAGTGGGCATATCAATAAGGAGAGATGTCACGTAAGAGAGAAAGAAAATCAATTTGACCGACTTTAATGAGGCAGGTTGCTACCCCTCAGGCCCTCAGAATAACATTCCGGAGCGCTGACAGCGAGCTTGAGTCGACTGCTCACACCAAACTTCTTGAACAGATGGTTACAGTGCGACTTGACTGTTTGTTCGCTGATGTAAAGCTTGCTGGCGATTTCCTTGTTGGTGAGGCCGGTACAGATGTGATTCAGAATTTCCGTTTCCTTTTTAGTCAGATGGATATCCGTTTTCTTTTCATCCTGCCTGCTTAGCACTTCGCGTATGGTATGACGATCAAACCAAAGTTCTCCATCATGAAGCTTTCTGGCTGCCTTCTGAAGCGATTGGCCGTCGGCATCGTTGGTCAGTATCCCACCCAGGCCATCGGCAATCATAACTTTGATTTGTGCGGCATTAACTTCGCTGGTTTCGCTGATCAGAAGCACCTTCTTGTTCTTATTGTTTGGTAGAACGCTCAGTGCCTTTCTGCAACTCGGCAGATCAGCGATGATGACATCCGGGTCATACTGAATCAGATTTATAATATCCACATCATCGTGAGCCATACCGATGACAAGAAGTTCATTATCGTCCTCAAGAAGTTTTCGAAGTCCTTCAGCATATAAGTGAACTCGGCAGAATATAGCAACCTTTAGGGTCATATTTACCTCCCGCTGTGTGAACAGCTGTTGACTTTACCTTACCAGCAGCATTGGAAATATCAAGCAACCAAGCTATAAAGTTGCTGTTTTAGCGTCACTTTTTGTTTGACTTGCATAAACCATGGTCCCTTTTTCCATCACCTTTAATACTGCATTGCAAGTCATTTCAAGGTGTTCCATCGTTAGGGTTGGATGAACCAGCAACATCAGGCTGGTTTCACCAAGATCACGGGCAACGGGTCGCCAATGGGCTGGGCAGAGACCTGCATTTACGAATGCCTTTTCAAGGTATATTTCACTACAACTGCCGCTGTAGCAGGGAACACCTGAAGCGCTGATCTCAGCCATGATTCTGTTGCGGTCGTACCCCTGCTTGAGCCGCTCTGCCCTGACAAACACGTAATATTTGTAATAAGCATGACCGATATGTTCTGGAGGTGACGTCGTACGCAACCCCGGGAGGGTTTTAAAACATTCAGTCAGAGTGACAGCATGTTGACGGCGGATGTCGATCCACGCTGGCAACTTCCGAAGCTCAACACGGCCGATAGCAGCCTGCATCTCGGTCATTCGCCAATTGGTGCCAAAGGTTTCATGCAGCCAACGAAAGCCCGTGTGCGAATGATCCTCATGAACCGCCTGGTAGTCCTTGCCGTGATCTTTATAGGCCCAGGCTTTATGCCACAGTTGCGTATCGTTGGTTGTTAACATGCCCCCCTCTCCTCCCGTCGTCATAATTTTGTCCTGACAAAAGGAGAATGCCCCGGCATGCCCCATTGAACCAACTTGGCGACCTTTGTAGGCCGCCCCGAGAGCTTGTGCGCAGTCCTCAACCACCAGCAGGTTGTGGCCTTCTGCCAGGGTCAGGATTGAATCCATGTCGCATGGCCAGCCATTCAGGTGGACAACAACCACAGCTTTTGTGCGGTCTGTCATCACCTTTTCGATTGTTTCGGCCGTTATATTCTGACTCTCCCGGTCTACATCTGCAAAAACAGGAGTTGCGCCGCATTTGACAACGGCACTGCCGGTCGCAATGAAAGTTCGACTCGGGATGATGACTTCATCGCCAGCACCTATGCCAAGGGTTATGAGTGCGAGTTCAATGGCAACCGTACCGTTTACAAGGCTGATGGCATGCTTTGTACCGACGAAGTCTGCAAACTCACGTTCAAAGGTCTTCCCTTCTTGCCCGGTCCAGTAGTTCACTTTCCCTGACTTGAGGACTTCATTGACCGCGTCGATCTCTTCCGAACCAAAACAGGGCCAGGGCGCAAAATCACACTTCACCGGTCCAGGCGTTGGCTCGACACGGTGTTCACGTAAAAGTGTTGATTTCGTCTTGTAATCGTACCTGGTCGATGCGGGGCTGGATGGTTTATTAAGTGTGGCTCTTCTGGTCTCGTGTTGCATAACATTTCTCACTGTCAGGGCTTAGCTGGTTCAGTAAAGTTACGCTGTGTCGTCTTAAGCTTTTTTCGTGGAAACTTCAGAAAATTGAAAATATTTCTTAGCACCATAATCAGGAAGGGCAATGGATCTTTGCCATCAAACCATGCTGTTTCTTCAACTTTTTTGAGAGACTGGAGCCATTCACGAAAGCCAAGGGTTCCTTCCCTGTAGTAGTTGTATGTGGAGACCAGATCCTGGTTTTCGATGAGCCAGCGACGTCCCTCCCTCGGCTCGATTGGCGGCAGTTTCTGCCCCGTCAGGTCGAGGTAGATTGCCTTGGCGACGTCCATATTGTTGTGCGCGACGAACAGTCTGAAGGCCTGTCCGATCCTGGGATTAATGTCGAGAACTTTATACTGATTATCGCGCGGATCGAGTCGATAACCGATATCCAGGATTCCCTGGTAGCCAAGTTCCCCCATAAACCTGATCGTCATTTCCCTAACATCACGGTTCTCTTTACATATCCCCAGTGACGCAGCTCCAAAGTGCACAGGAAACTGACGTATCTTGTGACCAGTAAATGCAGCCAGGCATTGGCTGTCCGCATTAAAGTAACCGTTAAAGATGTAAATCTGGTCGTCTCCGCCGGGTATGTACTCCTGAATCATCAGGTTTGGCTGATCCGGGTCTTCCAGAAGCAGGTATTTGTCAATCAGCTCTTTCGGCGAAGAGACAGCCAACATCTTGATCCCGGTCCGGGTATGCAGACGATTGACGTGGATTCCCTTAAGAAGCAGTGGGTAAGTACAAACCTTGGAAAAATCTTTTACATCCTCAAGGTTCTTGGGGAAAATCGTCTGTGGTGTCGGGATGCCATGCTTGAGGGCAAGGGCGAACATCTCTTTTTTACTGGCCAGAGAATGCACCAGCTCCCGGCTGTTCCTCTGGAAGATAAAGTGCTTTTCAAGCTCTTCGGCGTGGTCAGAGATAAACATCGACCATTCATCAACAGTGGGAATAAGCAGCATCTTTTGTTTGGACTGGCTACCGAGACGCATCAGGCAACGAAGGAATTCTTCTGGGTTGTTTTCATCCAGGTCCTGCACAATTTTCTTCTGACAGAATCTGGATGTCAGAGCCGAATCCCAGCGGGCTTCACCAACCCCCCAGACCGGCACTCCCAGTCGTCCGAGGCTCCGCATCACGCTCAGAGCAGTCAGGCGACAGGGCATAACAACGACAGGTGTCCTGGAATCAATATCCATCAGAAGCACACCTCTGCTGCGGAAAGACGTCTTCGACGATGCCAATTGGAATGACCGCAGGCTTTATGACCACCAGTTCCTGTTTTTTCATGACCGGGACAAGGTTCAGGTCGTCAAAATGATCAATGATGAATTTCAAGTCATGTTCCTGACCAGAGCGCTTCAAGTACCCGGCACTTCTGCCATGGGCAGCTTCACGATGATCAACCTTCGCCCAAGTATCAACGATACTGGTCGTGCGCTCATTTTCCGGTTCATAGCCTGCAGCCATCAGTTTCTGGCCAAGATAGGCACAGCCCATCTGATCTTCACGCCTGAAATCGTTTTTGCTTCCCGCCCCGATCAGCGCAACTTTCTGATGATGAGTGATTAAGTGCCTGGCCAAAGCGGTCAGGTTTCTAAAGCAACCAATAAGCACCGGCGTCAGACCGACAGCATAACTCATCAACCGGGTCCCGGAAGAAGAGACCAGAATAATTGTTTTGGTCCCGGATATATTGCCCGCAAGCTGGTAGGGGCTGTTGGTCAGATGAAAACCTGCAGGCAAAACGCCCTTCTGCTCCCCGACCAGTAGCGCCTCTGGATTTTCCGCTGCCATCTGCCGGGCCTCCTCAAGGGTGGCAAAGGCAAAGAGTCTGTGGCCCAGATCAAGAGCTGTAACTGCCGTCGTTGTGGCGCGGATCACATCGATTGCGACGATTGTGTAATGATTTCTATAGATGCTTGCTGATTCAGGAAAAGCATCAATGACAAATGAGCCGGGCATGTTGGCTATCCTTTGTGGAAGAGGGTCCTTTTGGACGTAGGTTGTCATGTTCGAATGCATCTGAATGTATGCCGCGGCGATAGATTTCCACCCTCAGGATTTCTTCAAGCCTGATATTCATAAGGTGAACATTGGGACCAAAATGATCCAGCATCGCAAACTGGCTGGCTTTGTCAGGTGCTTCAAAGACTGTATTATCAAGACCATAGGCTGCAACAAAACGGTCTGCGGCTCTTGTGTCGAGTTCGCCACCTGAACCGAAGACACCGATGTTTTCGGCGCTCTCACGACCTTCGACAATGATCTGTACAGCACCAGCATCCAGCCAGCGCTGTCCTTGTGCGATCAGGTCGCCAACAACATCTTTAGAAAAAGCGCCCTCATGCTTTTTGCCGACCTCAAACTGAACCTGTAGACCTCTCTCAGTGGCAAGCCTGATAACATTCTCAGGAGACATAAGCAGGTCGGTGAACCCCTCCCCTGCTTCGATGCGGCGGATACCCAAGGACGCACAAAGATCGAGATACTCCGGCAGCATATTGAAGTGCGACGCCACTTCAAACGGTCCGCCTCCAGTGCAGACAGGGATACCAAGGCGATTCGCGGCATGAATCTTCCGCCGGGTCGATTTTTCGTCAGCCACCTGCCAGCAAGCCATAGATATTTTCAGACTGGAGATGAGATGCGAACTCTGTCGCAAATGACTTATCAGTGTTGCAGGGTCATAGCCGGGATCAAACGCAGACGTTCTTGGTGGGATCTTCGCGACACCAAGCTTTTCCAGGTAATCCCAGGTATGGCATTCTTGAGGCTGGTTATCAGTCACTTCCGGGAGTTCGGCATAGGAAGCTGCGGAACTGTCCCGATAGGCTCTCATCTTCTTCGCACTCTTAACAACTTGATCATATTTCATTGTTTTGACCTCTGAGGCATTGATGATGCCCAGCCTTTTTGAATTGACCTTCACCGTTCTCTTCCGGATGACCGGTCAGTCGATAGTAAGCGTCAGGCCTTATTTTGCGCACCAGACTTTTCGTCGGTGGTAAAAACCAAACCCGAGACGGAATTTGTACGACAGAGAAACCTAAACCTTCTTTGTGTTTGCACAAACTTTCGTTTTCCGGAGTATGTAAACCGTGAACCAGCTCATTAACATGCTCAGACCTGCGGCAGGTTTGAGTCACCGCATAAAAAAGGCCCAGGCTGAGGTTGGTTTTCATAAAATCTGTGTGCAGGAAAACGTCCTCGACATAAGCGGTAGAATCAACCGCATAGGAGGTTATATATCCAGCAAGACGGCCCTGTACCAGCCCGGCGATAATGACCCCTTGCCTCACTGCAAAAAAGTTCTGGATATCTTTGCGATACTGTTGCAAGGAGAGCCTGGAGCCATAACCTGTGCGCTGAATGGCCGAAATATAAACAGAGTGGCCTTGTTCAAGGAGAAGCTCAGGGCCGATAATCTCAACAATTACAGAGGCTTTCAAGCAATTCTTAAGCTTGTTTCTCTGTCTCGAAGTCAGCGAGCTTGTATCGTAATCGTTGACATTCTTCATCAAATGCACTGGCATTGTTGCGTTGGAGAATGCAACGCTCCGTTCATCCAGCGTCGTTCTATATCCCCAGCATAATGATGTCGGACAGACCACCTGATCCATCGGCATCCTGGCCATCCAGTGAATACTCTGGTAAAAACCTTTTGCGGTTTCGACCCAGTATGCTCCGTGCTTTTCCAGAACATTACTGCCTCGAGCCTGGCGCCATCGCGCAAGCTCACCTACTGACGTTGAAGGGAAGCTGGCATATTCTGCATCTCTGGCCTGTTGTAAGTTCATTTTATGGACCTGTTGTAAGATCATTATTGTCAACCCATCGTTTCACATTAGGTTCAAATAGCGGCTACAAAGGGTTTAATTGTTCTCATGGCAGCTCGGCGAACCATTCCGCTCCCCTTTTCTCTCCTGATCAAGGTCTGTTTCAACCTCAGCGGTGTCTGCTGAGACACCTTCCCTTGTGATGACCTTGAGAACTGTCGAAAAGAGAATTTGTACGTCCAGCCAATGAGACCAGTTCTCGACATACCAGACATCCATTGCCAAACGTTCGTCCCAAGGCGACAGATTGCGACCATTAATCTGAGCCAGCCCGGTTATGCCGGGCAGGACGTCATGCCGACACTGTTCTTTGGAGGTGTAATAAGGGAGGTATCGCATCAACAGTGGCCTTGGTCCGACCAGGCTCATATCTCCCCTGATCACATTAAAGAGCTCCGGTAGCTCATCAAGACTGGTCCGGCGGAGCAGGCAACCAAAAGCTGTCAACCGTTGTCCGTCAGGCAGAAGCACGCCGTCTTTGTCATATGCATCTGTCATTGTCCTGAACTTGTACAGAAGGAAGGGTTCTTCATGGAGGCCTGGTCGCTCTTGGCTGAAAAACACCGGGGAACCAAGTTTAAACCTGACCAGAAGTGCCAGAATCGCAAGAGCAGGAAGGAGGAATGGTACAGCGAGCATGATGCACAGAAAGTCCAGTATCCTCTTTTGAAGCTGACTTATATGTTTATGTCCTGTAGAGACAGGATCAGAAGTTTGGCTGATACCCATAATTTATGCCTCGCATTGCTAATTTAACGCTTTCAAATAATCAAAGAAGACTGCGTTCCAAGCATAGAAGCGTGGATCACATGAGTGTTTTAATACTAGCGTTGCTTATATTGAACGATAGTTGAAAGGGCACAGAACGCAATCAACAGATAGAACGAATTACGGAGAGAAAAGGTTTTATAAGGAGTGGAACTTAAGTTGCAGTTCTTGGAGTAGCCAAAGGGCGTAGATAGCTTTCAGGAAGTTAAATGTAAATGGCTGGAGGCAATCGGGATGTCGATATAGAAAGGCTACAACCTTCTGTACCCTGGGAAAAAATCATCGGGGACAACTTGATCTAATTGACGAGTATGTCCCCACGAGCGGAGACAAGACTGGTACTTTTCTTCGTCAACGATTAAACGATAAGTATAAAAATCTTTTCTGTCCGGCGAAAAACCAGCCTTAAAATGAAACAGGGAATCTTCCCCGGCGCCAAGTCCTCCGCCGAGGTGGAAATGATGATAGCCAGCATCCTTGCCCCAGGCCCTGATCGCATCGAACATCAGCTTGGATGGAGCCTCACTCAAGAAGTCCGGAGACGTGCCACCGAGATGATATTGAACAATATTGCCACAGATCGTAAAGAGGCAGGCGGCACCGAGCTCCTCCTGGGGAGACAGGATCGCGCAGAGGTGAAGGTGGCTTTTGAGGTTCTCTTTGAGACCTGTGAAATATTCGTCATTAAAGAAATAGTATTGATCAGCTTCGACACGGTCCATGGT
>DAOWJU010000215.1 GCA_030640215.1 Desulfuromonadales bacterium | reverse complement strand
TGATCGACTCATATACCGTTGAGCAGGCAATTAGAAGGAAGATCGACAACAAGAACAAGGCGCTTGCAGATAAGAACAAAATGATCGTGTTGCCAGGTCTGAGTCAGGCGGAAAATGAAGTTGATTTTAACGACAGCCTGGATCGCGGCTACACTCAATGGCGTAAAAGTGTTGATCCAAGCTATGCACCGAAGTTGAGCCAATCGAGACAAGCGGCTAGTAGAGACTTGAACCGTGGTTACAGTCAATCCAGGCGAGCGCTTGATAAAGACCTGAAACGTGGCTACAGTCAGTCGCAACGTGCAGCCGATAGTGACTTGAAGCGCGACTACAGCCAGTCACAACAAGCGACCGACAGTGACCTGAAGCGTGGCTACAGCCAGTCACAAGAAGCAGCTGATAGTGATCTGCAGCGCGGTTACAGCCAGTGGCAAAAAAGTGCCGACCCGGAGATTGCTCCTGGTGTGACTCAGATCACGCCGTTTAAGGCCCCCTTCATCGATGCACTCATGATTGAACAAGCCATTATGGAAAAGATCGGTGTTGAACCGCTGGTACCATCAGCAACCGTTTCTCGGGTTGATGTTGATTATTAGGGGTAATCTTTAGCTCTGTACAATTTATATGTTATGATTTCAGCATTCCTTCCATAAACCTGTTGCTGAAATAAGAGAGATTTCCCGTTATGGTTCAGATAAAAGATTTTTCTGCGATAAAAGACAGCATAATGCTAAAAGGCTTTTCTGACGAAGAGTTGGGGCGATTGGCTGTTTTTTGCGAGATGCGGGAGATGGGCGAAGGAACCACAGTTTTTATCGAAAACATGCCAGGTGAGTCGCTTTTTCTGATTAAAAAGGGAACGATTCGTATTTCTAAAATGTTTGCTGAAGGAGACGAGAAAACCCTTGTTGTTCTCGGTCCTGAAGATATTTTTGGTGAAATGGCGGTTATCGATGGTCTGCCGCGCTCTGCGACCGCCCGTGTCGCTGAAGACGCCGACCTTATCAGTCTTAAAAAGAAGGACCTTGAGCGACTTTGTCAAGACGATGCCGTCCTTGCTCTTAAATTGGTCAGTAATATCGTTAGAGTGTTCAGCAAGCGAGTACGCGAGGCGAATGAAGAATACCGCGACATGTTGATCTGGTCGTTGCAGAAGTCTTAACGCGATGCGGAGTACGACCATGCGGACAAGCTATATCCTTGCTGCTTTGATTCTCCTTTTTTGTTCGGCGTGTACTGTCAGCGTTACCCCCATCGCCACTTCCACAGGCACAATCAATAGCGAAGAAAAATCAATCACAGAAACCCGTGATGGGGTGGCTTTTACTGTCAAACTTGATGCATTGAGTCTGTCGCCTTACCAGATGGTTGATAACATCACGTCGTTTCATGTGTCTATAGACAACCGCACTGAAGAACAAGTCTCATTCCCATCGCAAGTTTTTATTCTCAAGGACGGCAGTGATCGTCAGTATCGCTCAATTACCCCGGAACGTGTTCGTGAGATTGTCAGTAAAGATACGGTTTATCTGATCCCTTACCCTTATGTCGGTTATTACTATCTTGATGATCAGGCGAGGGTTTCGAATGCTGACACTTTCTCCAGTTCACTGCCGTTCTACGCCGAGTACCACCCACAGGACATCTTCACCCGTGCACTGACCGAAGAACCAATACTGAAAGGTTCTACGGTGGCTGGCCTGGTTTATTTTATCGCTGACCTGGAGAGAACCAACTCTGCCGAACTTCTGGTTTTCCCCGACAAAAAAACCTCTGGTGAGCCTCTTGCAAAGTTCCAGTTCTCTATAGAGAAGTAATTCTTCCCACAGCCTGTACGCCCTCGCCATCGGGGGCTTTTTACTAGGAGCCTGTCCGACAATCCATGATCGGCTGCAAACCCAGCTGTTTGGCCCATATTTCAGCTCCTTTTCGGCCCATAGCTACTGCTATGAGCTCTCAAACGAGCCAAAATCTGTTCTCAAACTTCTGGATTTTCGCTTCGCCCCTTATTGTCGGACAGACTCCTAGCAGCCAGTTTATTGATTGTCCGATAAGCTGCTAGCCAATAATTCCCTTTCAGGAGTCATCAATGCTCCCGCTTCTGCTGAATCAAAAACTCATCTTCGGTTTGATGGGTGGTCTTGGGCTCTTTCTCTTTGGCATGAAAATCATGTCGGAGGGTCTGCAAAAGATTGCTGGCAGTCGGATGCGCAAAATCCTCGCAGCGCTGACCAATAACCGTATTGTCGGTACCATGGTTGGAATCGCAGTCACGGCAATGATTCAGTCTTCAAGCGCGACAACTGTCATGGTCGTCGGCTTTGTCAATGCTGGTTTAATGTCTCTGGTACAGTCCATCGGCGTTATTCTTGGCGCAAATATAGGCACGACCGTAACAGCTCAGTTGATTGCCTTCAAAATTACTCATTATGCCTTGCCAGCAATCGGGATCGGGGTCGGGGTCAAGCTCTTTGCCAAGAATAAGAAATGGAGCTATTGCGGTGAGATCATACTCGGTTTCGGTCTGCTCTTTTTTGGCTTGAGTGTTATGAAGACTGCATTCGACCCGTTGAAGGCGAGTGAGGAGTTTCGCCAGCTCTTCATGGTCGTTGGTAACAATCATCTGATAGGTGTACTGATTGGTGCCGTTCTGACCATGATTGTCCAGAGCAGCAGCGCGACGATTGGTATCACCCTTGCCCTGGCATCAAGCGGCCTCCTGACTTTTGAAGCAAGTATTGCCCTCATCCTGGGCGAGAATATCGGGACAACCATCACTGCGAACCTGGCAGCGATAGGGACCAATCTGGCTGCGCGTCGAACGGCATTTGCACACTTTCTGTTTAATACCCTCGGCGTCTGCTACATGCTCGCGCTTTTCCCGTTTTTTCTCCAGTTCATCTCTTCCATGACGCCCGGGGACGCTGACTTTGTCATACAAACCCAGGATCAGGCCACTCGTCTTGGCGGAGCCATTGGCGATAAACCTTTTATTGCCCGACATATTGCGAACACTCACACCGTGTTCAATATCGTTAATACCCTGATCTTCTTGCCACTGGTCGGAGTGCTTGCAAAATTGAGTACGGTTGTCATTAGAGGGCAGGAGGAGGAGATGGAGTTCCATCTTAAATACCTCGACAACAGAGTTCTGAGCACACCTCCTATTGCTCTTGCCCAGGCGCGCTCCGAAACACGGCGTATGGCTAAGATTGCCCAGGAAATGGTCGATGAAACTTTTCTGTTTTTGCAAGACGATGACTTGAAAAAGATTTCCGGCCTGCAGAAAAAAGAGGATCTCACGGATATTCTGCAAAAAGAGATCACCGACTTTCTGGTCGCTTTATCACAGAAGTCTATTGCTCAGGAGACTTCTCAAGAGGTTGCTTCGATGATGAATATGGTTAACGACCTGGAACGCGTTGGTGATCACTGCGAAAATATCTGGACTCTGAGTCAGCGTAAGCTGGACCAGAGGATTACTTTCTCCGAGATTGCTATGAATGAAATCAGCGAGATCTCGGAGTTGACCAGTCGCTTCCTTGCTACGGTGGTTAAAGCTCTCGATGAACAAAATACAGAAGTGTATGATGAAGCCCACCGTATGGAAGACGGTATTGACGATCTGGAAGAGAAACTACGCAATAACCACATCAAACGTCTTAATACTGGCGAATGTACCGTGAATTCCGGTCTTATCTTTATTGACATGCTGCATAACTTTGAAAAAATTGGCGACCACACTTTCAACTTTGCTAAAGCCGTTGTTGGTAAAAAATGATGTTTGCAGCGATTGATGCCGGGAGCAACACCTTGCGCTTGCTGATTGGCAAAGTCATTGCTGGCAAGGTAGCTCCAGAACTTTACCTGCGCCGCACATGTCGCCTGGCGGGTGGTTTTTCAGACGAAAATGGCCTCTCACCCGAAGCGATGGATCGGACCCTCTCTGCAATTAAAGAATTTGCGGAGCCCTGTCAAAACTTTACTGTCCAGCATGTTAAGGCGGTTGGTACTGCTGCCTTTCGCCAGGCTGTCAACGGTGAAGAGTTTGCAACAAAAATCAGGGCAGTCACCCAGATCCCTCTTGAAATAATCAGTGGCAATATTGAGGCAGAATATATGACTGCCGGCGTTCTCAGTGCACTTGACCCGATGCCAGAGCAGGCGCTGATCATCGATATCGGTGGCGGCAGCACAGAGTTTGTCCTCTGCTCGAAGCAAAAGGTCATCTGGTCACGCAGCCTTCCATTAGGTGTTGTGCGCCTCACCGAAGGATATATATCAGCAGAGCAGCGCTATGAAGTTGTTGACGATATCCTCGGCGAGTTGATCGCTGAGCTTGCTAGTGCCTGTGAGTCTGCCGGGGTTGATTTTGCCGCGCTTACTCTGGTTGGCACGGCTGGCACCGTAACGACGCTGGCGGCTCTGGATCTGGAGATGACCGAATATGACTGGCAGCGTGTCAATAATTACTCTTTGTCGCTGTCACGTTTACAGTACTGGCAATCCAGACTGACCGCTTTAAGCCTTCCGGAACGTGAAGTATTGCCTGGCATGGAAGCTGGTCGCGGAGATCTGATTATCTCCGGTTTGGAAATCGTGATTTGCCTGATGCAGAAAATGAAGAATGACTGTTTGACTGTCAGTGATTTTGGTATTCTGGAGGGGCTTCTGCTCTCCTTGCCGGAGAGTGATAAAAGTTAGTCATTTCGTTGACAACCCGTCTTTGTCTCCGCTATTATCAAAACCCTTTTGCCGCACCCTCGTAATTTGAGGCAAGGTGTCGATATGTCAAGGTTTTTAGGGTTAACCTGGATGCCTTTGAACCGGGCCGTCAGGTTCGTTGATCTCTTTTACCAAACAAGCACAAGGACATAGTCATGATCTGGAACGATGAGTTTGAAACACTGCCAAGAGAAGCTCTCGAATCCCTTCAGGTAAAACGCTTGCAACAAGTTGCCGAACGCGTTTATGCCACGGTCCCTTTTTACAAACAGCAATTCGACAAGGCGGGCATTAAGCCGGAGAGCATAAAGTCGCTTGATGACCTACAGCGTTTGCCTTTCACGCTCAAGCAGGATATGCGCGACAACTACCCCTATGGCCTGTTTGCCCGGCCGCTTGATCAGATTGTTCGAATTCATGCCTCATCAGGAACGACGGGCAAGCCGACCGTGGTCGGTTATACCCGCCGTGATATTGAGATCTGGACCGAATTGATGGCTCGCTCGTTTGTTGCAGCCGGAGTCAATCGCGGCGACATCCTGCATAATGCCTATGGTTACGGACTCTTTACCGGCGGACTTGGAGCACATTACGGCGCTGAAAAAGTCGGTGCTTCGGTCATCCCCATGTCCGGTGGCAACACCAAAAAACAGCTGATGATCATGCAGGACTTCGGTTCCACAGTGTTGACTTGCACGCCGTCTTACAGCCTCTATCTTGCCGAAGCTGCAGCAGAAGAGGGCGTTGATATTCGCGATTTCAAGCTGCGCATAGGTATACTCGGCGCTGAGCCATGGTCTGAGAAAATGCGTAATGAAATTGAAGCCAAGGTTGGCATCAAGGCGATTGATATCTACGGCTTGTCAGAAATCCTCGGACCTGGTGTTGGTATCGAATGTATTGAAGCCCAGAGTGGCCTGCATATCTGGGAAGATCACTTTATTCCGGAGATTATTGATCCAATCAGTGGTGATTTGCTGCCGGAAGGCGAGCAGGGTGAACTGGTTATCACAACCATCACCAAAGAAGGTATCCCGTTGATTCGGTATCGCACCCGTGACATTACCCGGATTATCACCGAGCCATGCATCTGCGGACGGACTCATCGACGCCTTGAGCGTATGTGCGGCCGTTCTGACGATATGTTGATTATTCGCGGTGTGAATGTCTACCCGTCGCAGATTGAAAGCGTTCTCATGGATATCGAAGGCGTCGAACCGCATTACATGTTGATTGTTGATCGTGACGGAACTCTGGATACTCTGGAAGTCCAGGTAGAAGTCAACGAGAAGACTTTCTCCGATGAAATCAAGGTTCTTCAGAGCCTTTCCAGACGTATCGAAAAAGAGATCAAGGATCTGCTTGGCATCAGCTGCCGCATTCGTCTCGTTGAACCAAAAACCATTACCCGCAGCGAAGGTAAAGCTCAGCGGGTTATCGATAACCGCCCGAAATAATTCGAGAAAGAGGTCATTATGAAAGTTAAGCAAATTTCCATTTTCATCGAAAACAAATCTGGTCGTCTTGCCGAAGTTACTCGTGTATTGGGTGAGAAGGGTGTCAATATCCGAGCTCTCTCTCTGGCAGACACGTCTGATTTCGGTATTTTGCGCTTGCTTGTCGATAACACAGACGTTGCCCTGGAAACCTTGAAGGAGGGCGGCTTTACCGTTAACAAAACGGAAGTTGTCGCTGTTGAAGTCCCTGACCAACCGGGCGGCTTGTGTGAGATCCTGCAAGTACTGGATAGTGCAGAAATCAATGTTGAGTATATGTATGCTTTCGTTGATCGCAATGCCGGTAATGCTGTGATCATTTTCCGTTTCGATGAAATTGACAGTGCCATAGATACGTTGCAGGGCAAGGGTATAAATATTCTCTCAGGAGAACAGCTTTACAACCTTTAAACAGTCACTTACAGCTCTCTCTTAATGTAAACACTAAGCAATACGGTATAAATTGTGACTCATAATATCTGGGATCCCCTTCACGAATGCCTGGAACGAAAGGATCTTGAGCACCTGCAGCTTGAGCGTTTACGCTCTACCCTGGAGCGAGTTGCCAAGGTTCCCTGCTATCAGGAAAAGTTCAAAAAGGCTGGTGTCGGACCTGAAGATATACACACCCTTGCCGATCTGGCAAAGCTACCATTTACGACCAAGGACGATTTGCGCCAGAATTATCCGTACGGCATGTTTGCAGTGCCGATGCGTGACGTAGTCAGGATCCACTCCTCTTCCGGTACCACCGGAAAGCCTACCGTTGTCGGTTATTCCCGCAAAGACCTGGATGACTGGTCGAACCTGGTGGCTCGTTTCATGACTGCAGCAGGCGTCATTGCAGATGATATTGTGCATATTGCATTCGGTTACGGTCTGTTCACTGGCGCGTTTGGTTTACATTATGGTGCAGAGCTGATTGGCTCAGCCGTTATTCCCATGTCTGGTGGCAATACTGAGCGTCAGATTATGATTCTCAAGGATTACGAAGCGACCGCCCTTGTTTGTACGCCGTCTTACGCGCTTACCCTTGCTGATCGCATCGCAAAGATGGGGCACGACCCACGCACCTACTTAAGCTTGAAGGTCGGACTGTTTGGTGGAGAGCCATGGAGTGAAGAATTACGGCGTGAGATCGAAAGCCGTTTAAATATTGTTGCGACCGACAACTATGGGCTCTCAGAGATTGTCGGGCCGGGCGTGGCTGGCGAGTGTCTCTGTAAAAAGGGCATGCATATATTTGAAGATCACTTCATCCCGGAGATTATCGACCCAGATACCGGTGAGGTTCTGCCGCCAGGAGCAAAGGGTGAGCTGGTCCTGACCAACATTGTGCAGGAAGCGATTCCTTTGATCCGCTACCGTACACGCGATATTACCCGGCTGCATTATGATGCGTGCGAATGTGGTCGAACCATGGTGCGTATGGAAAAGACCATGGGCCGCAGTGACGATATGCTGATCATCAAGGGTGTCAATGTCTTCCCGACCCAGATCGAAGAAGTTCTCTTCCAGGTTGAAGGCTGTGAGCCTCACTATCAGTTAATCATAGAAAGGGAAGGGACCCTCGACACTCTGGAGGTCCAGGTTGAAGTCAACGAGAACATTTTCTTTGATGAAATGAGGAAACAGCGCGCCTTTGTTGAGATGCTGGAAAAACGTCTGGCAACCAACATCGGACTCCATGCCAAGATAAAATTGGTAGAGCCTTCGGTGATACCTCGCCACGAAGGGAAAGCAAACCGGATTATTGACAAGAGCACCAAGTAAGTACAGACCTATCTATCTG
>DAOWJU010000098.1 GCA_030640215.1 Desulfuromonadales bacterium | reverse complement strand
CAGATCTGGACATGCGATCCGCTGGAGGCAGATAAAGTCGACAATATGGACGTCTCCCGACAGCGGCTTACCCAGGCGGTCAGCAATGAAATCGCCCGGCTGTTGAATTTATCCACACAAGGTGAGGCGACCATCAAAGGTCGGCCGCTTGAAGCTGGTGATGTTGCCGTGCTGGTGCGCACTCACAAGGAAGGTGCCCTGGTTGAAAAGACACTCAAAGTGCAGGGTGTCCCCAGCGTGCAAAGCGGCACGGGCAGTCTTTTTGACACCAGAGAAGCTCAAGAAGTTATGCGCGTCCTCAGAGCCATTGCCGATCCGGTTAACGAATCTCTGGTTAAAGCGGCATTGACCAGCGATCTTTTCGGCCTGTCAGGTAATGACCTTGGTGACATGATTTTTGACGAGAAGTTACTTGAAGTCTGGCTGGAGAAGTTTCTGGAATACAACAGAATCTGGCAAAGTCGTAACTTGATTGTCATGACCGGGAAATTGTTTGCCGAGCAAGCTGTCCGCCAGCGACTACTTGGACTTCCAGATGGGCAGAGACGTCTGACCAACCTGCTGCATTGTTTCGAAGTGCTGCACAAATCAGCTCAGGAACAACACCTCGGCATTGATGGCTTACTGAAGTGGTTCGCCAGACAATTCGAGGAAGAACGCGGCCAGGAAGAATACCAGATTCGCCTCGAATCGGATGACAATGCCGTCAAGATTGTCACCATTCACAAGAGCAAGGGGCTTGAGTATCCGATCGTCTTTTGCCCCTTCTGCTGGAATTCGGCAAAGGTTACTGCCAAGACTCCCCTCTTCTTCCATAACCCCGACGAGAACAACCGGAAGACCATGGATCTCGGCACAGAGGATTTACAGCTTCATGCAACCATTGCCGAACGTGAGCAACTTGCCGAGCAGATGCGCCTGCTTTACGTTGCCATGACCCGGGCAAAATACCGTTGTTACGTTGGCTGGGGACAACTCAAATCCGCAGAGAAATCGTCTCTCGGCTACCTGCTGCACGCACAGCAGCAACCCACAGATGATTCTGGTCTGATTGGTTTCGGCGCGGGCCTGGTTGATTTCGGCGCGGGCCTGGCCATCAACTACCCTGCGACCCTGGAGAGTGAATCGATCAAAAGTGATTTGGACCGTCTCGCTGAGCAAGCAGAGGGAGGCATTCTGATCGAGCCTCTGCCCGAAGAAAATCAGGCTGCCTATACAGGAAAAACCTTACTGCAACAAGACAACCTGATAGCCCATGACTTTGAGGGTCGAATTGACCGTTCATGGTGCGTCTCGAGCTTTTCCAACCTGACAGCCGGGCCATATCACCCGCACGAGTTCCATGCTCAGGAGAAGAATTGGACCCGCGACGAAAGCGACCTTGCCGCTAGCATCAAGAGTAAAGACAGCTTCGCCTCCTTTATGGATTTCCCCAAAGGGGCCACTGCTGGCAGCTGTCTGCATATGCTCTTTGAAAACCTCGATTTCTGCGCAACAGATCCGGATGAAATGGAACAGGTGACCAGATCGGCCCTGAAAGCTTTTGATTTTGACCTGCGCTGGACTCCTGCCGTTATGACCATGGTCGAGAGAACCCTGGCCAGTCCGATCATCACGCCTGAAGGAACCGTTTTGCGTCTGAATCAGGTTTCACGACAAAACCAACTGGCAGAGATGGAATTCCTCTTCCCGCTTGGCACGATTGAAAGTGCAGGGCTAGCGAGAACCTTTGCCAGAAACTCTGCGGAATCAGATCAACTCGAAGGTTTCTCCGAGCATCTATCAGAGCTGGGATTTACCCGACATCACGGTATGTTACTGGGATTTATTGACTTGATATTCAGGCACGAAGGCCGCTACTACCTGCTTGACTGGAAATCAAATTTTCTGGGCACCAACCCTGAGGCATATCGACCAGAAGCTCTCGGGGCAGCCATGAAATCAAGTTATTACACTTTGCAATACCACCTTTACCTGGTTGCTCTGCACAGATATTTGAGCACCACCCTGCCCGGTTATTCTTACGCAACTCATTTTGGTGGGGTCGTCTACGCATATCTGCGCGGTACGGCCCTCAATGAAAGTCCTGATGTCTCACTAGGCATTTTTAGTGATTATCCGGATCTGGCCCTGGTTGAAGCTCTTGCCAACTATCTGACCACTGGCAAGGAGGCCGCATAATGAAGACTGACGCTGCTTTTTCTTCCATCAGTGAGGGTTTTGCCAGCTTCATCGGCCGACTTGAGGGACGTGATCTCCCACAACTGATTCTGGCTACTAAACTTCTCTGCGAAGCGGTCAACAACGGCCATGTCTGCCTCGATCTGGATACCCTCGTCCGGGAAGGATCACAAGTCCAGGACAAGCTTCAAGAGAGTTCCGGTCTGGCCGAAGAGCTACGACCAGGCTGGTCAGTGACTGAATGGGTAGAGCAGTTGCGTACAACCAAGGTCGTCGGCCCACCGGGATCATTTCACCCTTTGATTCTCGATGATTCCAACCGCCTCTACCTTTACCGCTATCACGCTTACGAGCAGGTGCTCGCTCAAGGAATCCTTGCTCGCTCAAAAGAATTCAAGGTGACGGGACTGGCCTCTCTGACCGACAAGCTGGATGATTACTTTGAGCCAACTGTTGAGGGAGAAACGAATTGGCAAAAAGTCGCGGCGCTGCTGGCAGCAACCCGTCCCTTCTGTGTCATTTCAGGTGGTCCGGGAACAGGAAAAACCACAACGGTTGTCAAAATACTGGCCCTGTTACTCGAAATGGCAGCAGACCAACCACTCTCAATTGCCCTCGCTGCGCCGACCGGCAAGGCCGCAGCTCGCTTGAAAACGGCCATCACCAAGGCCAAAGGCGACCTTCCCTGCAGCGAGGGGATTCTAGCCAACATCCCCGAAGACGTACGCACCCTGCATCGCCTGCTTGGCACAGTCCGTAATTCGCCGACATTTCGCCACAACGCCAAGAATCCTCTGCCCTATGATGTCGTAGTGGTTGACGAAGCATCCATGGTTGACCTGCCGATGATGGCCAAACTGGTTCTCGCCCTGCCCGATCACGCCCGTCTCATCCTCCTGGGCGACAAGAACCAGTTATCTTCGGTGGAGGCCGGTGCGGTCCTTGGTGATATTTGCCAGACCGGCACCGAAACCGGTTATTCGATGGAGATGCTGGAGAATCTTGGACCGTTTTTAGGACTGGCTGACGAGACCTTCAGCCTTGCAAAGGAGACCGGACCTGGTGATTCTCTGGTAACCTTACAGAAGAATTACCGTTTCGATGCAGCCTCCGGCATTGGTCGTCTGAGTATTGCCGTCAACGCAGGTCACGACAAAGGAGCCTTGAGTCTCCTGGAGGATTCTGCGACGGCTGATGTGAATTGGCTTGAATGTCCGCCGTCAGATCAGATAATGGACGTTTTGACAGAGCGTATCCTGGAAGGCTTTACGCCTTATCTTGAAGCGACTTCAGCTGCAGAGGCCCTGGTAAAGTTTAATCATTTCATGGTTCTCTGCGCACTCAGGAACGGGCCATTCGGTGTATCATCAATCACCCCGCTCGCTGAACAGATCCTGGCAAAGCGAGGTTTGATACAACCTGGATCACGTTGGTACAAAGGCCGTCCGATCATGATTACGACGAATGACTACAACCTCGGCCTTTTCAATGGTGACACCGGCATCCTCTGGCCTGACGACAGCCCTGAGAAGAGCCTCAGAGCCTACTTTCCGGACCCGAATGGCCAACTCAGATCGTTGGCACCCTCTCGACTGCCAGCGCATGACACTGTCTTTGCCACCACTGTACACAAGAGCCAGGGTTCTGAATTCGATCAGGTTCTGCTGCTGTTGCCGTCCCATGATACCCGGGCCTTGACGCGGGAGTTAATTTACACCGGTATCACCAGGGCCAAGAGCGAAGTAGAAATATGGGGCAAGAAGGAGATCTTCTCTCTGGCTCTTCAGCGCAGAGTACAGAGGACTTCAGGGTTGCGGGATGCGATTTGGCGAGTGGATAACGTGTATACTTAAACTGAGAGACCACTATGCAACCACTTGAGCTCATCAATAAATATTACAACGACCATGCACAGGCCAGAAGCATCCTGATCGCTCACAGCCATCAGGTCGCCACTTTTGCCGTTGCCGTGGCAGAGCACGTAATGCAAAGCGAACCTGTCGACAAGGATTTTGTTGAGCAGGCCGCCATGTTGCATGATATCGGCATGCTTTACACCGATACGCCAAAACTTGGCTGTCATGGTGATCAACCATATATCAGCCACGGCATAATCGGTGCGGAGCTGCTGTGCAAGGAGGGTCTGCCCCGGCATGCCTTAGTTTGTGAGCGCCACATCGGCGTTGGCTTAAGTATTGAGGACATCAAGAGCCAGGGTTTACCATTGCCGTTACGCGATATGAGGCCACACACTCTGGAGGAAGAGATTGTCGCTTACGCCGACCTCTTTTTTTCCAAGACGGACCTGTCCTTTTCTAAAACCGGGGATGGAAAACGTAGCGTGGAGAAAGTCCGTGAAGCATTGGCGCGCCACGGACAGTATAAAGTGGCGATTTTTGATAAGTGGCATAAGCGATTTAACATCTAACGACTGTGATCGTGATGGAACAGTGGCTGCAAGACATATTCAACCTTTTGCCCGGCGGAATGATTTTTGT
>DAOWJU010000106.1 GCA_030640215.1 Desulfuromonadales bacterium | reverse complement strand
TGGATCAACAGGCAGGAGTATATGGCTGGCTCGTACCCGTTCGTGATCACGTAATTTATCTGGATGTGCGGAAAAGAATTTCTTGACCTCTGCTTCACTCGGCTCTGCCACAGCTTCAAGCTTGCGCGCCGACATCTGGTCTACCGTGACATCCTTACGCACCATCCGCAGAAAAGAAGTCTCATCCATGCCGCGCTCGGCAAGACGATTCCAGAAATCGGCAGGATTACCCATCATACGCAGGATTCTGGAGGATTCCGCTTTCACTGCTGCTTCATCAGCGACAAAACCTTCAGCCAACGCAGACTGGAAAATCAGTTCGCGGGCAACAAGTCTCTCCAGTGCCATAGCTCGCAACTCTGCATGTGACTCCTGTGGTACTTCTTCAAGGGTGGCGTGGAAATGTTCCTGTGCAAGACTCTGCATTGATGCACTGAGGGCTTTTATATCGATCGGCGAGCCGTTAACGGTCGCTACCAATTGTTCTTCCATCACTGTTCTCCCAAATCATAAGAGCTGAAAAGATTAGCCAGAGCTCCGAATTCTTCAATTTTAAGCGTTTCACCACGGCGACGGGGATCGATTCCGGTTTCGACAAAAGCCTTATCGATCACCTCCGCAGCCCACCCGGAGCCGAGCAAACTATTGCGCAGGGTTTTACGACGCTGGGCAAAGGCGCCTCGCACCACTTTTCGATATAAAGCTTCATCCTGTAACGCCAGGCGAGGCTCTGACAGAGGTTCCAGACAAAGAACGACGGAATCAACCTTAGGCGGCGGATGAAAAGCACCGGGGGGAACCCTGACGACCCTGTCGATTTTAAACCAGGGTTGCATAAGAGCACTCAGAATACCGTAATTACGACTGCCCTCTTCTGCCATCAGACGTTCGCCGACTTCCTTCTGAAACATGAGGACAAGACGACGGAAAGCATGCCGATGATCAAGAACTTTGAACAGCACCTGACTGGAAATATTGTAAGGCAGGTTTGCGATCAGTTTGTAAGGAGGAGCCTGCAGCAGTTCCGCCCAGTCAAGTCGGAGTACATCACCGATCTTAACATCAAGGTTCTTCTCTTCACGAGCCTCTAAGGCAGCACCGAGATCGCGGTCAATTTCAACAGCAAGTACTGGCAAACTGGTTGCAAGCAGACGCGATGTCAAAGCACCTGGTCCAGGACCGATCTCCAGAATTCGGTCATCTTCCTGAAAGTCAGCAGCTGCAATAATACAATCCAGCACATGCTGATCGTGCAGGAAGTTCTGGCCGAAACGTTTTCTGGGTCTATGGGACATAAGACAGCTCTACAACCTATTCTTTGTTTTTAGAGTTCCGATGCCAATGCCGGCGTGGCCAACGTGGAACGCGCCATTTCTTGACAAGTGGCACTAATTTTAAAGTAATGAAATAAGCGAGTGCGCCGAGCACAACTCCGGTAAGGAGGCCGCCAACCCAAAGGGGATACATGATATCCCAACCGAGACCTGCATAAGCCTCCCAGGTAAAGTCCGTAGGTAAACTGACTCGTTCCACATCGAGCAGGATGCGACCGATTTCATATTCGATGGTATAGATGACAGGCGCTGTCACCGGGTTGGTGACCCACACACCTATAACTGCAGCAAGCCGGTTTTTACGCAGTAGATAAGCAAAAAAGATGGCTATCGCCATCTGGAAGCCGAAGGTGGGAGTCATGCCGACAAAGATGCCAAGCGCCATGCCTTTAGCGATCTCTTCTGGCAGACCACGCATACGGACAAAACGCACCAGCATCAGCTTAGCTTGTCGAATGAATCCGACTCTACGCCACATCAGTCTCAGTCACTCCATCAGGGCAATTTCAGTCCACACCAATGCTATCGAGCGTCCAGTTCGACACGGCATTGACTCTATTGTCAGCATGCCGGCCATTCTCCAGGTAGTAATTTGCCGGCACCCCAAGCATCGCAGCATTATCTCCACAAAGCACCGGGCTTGGGAAAACAACCTTGACTCCATGCTTTTTAGAAAGCGCAGCGAACCGGGTTCTCAGGCCGGAGTTACAGGCCACACCGCCAGCGACAACGATGCGACTCAAACCCTCTGCTTCGGCTGCACGCAGGGTTTTACGAGTCAGGACTTCGACCACCGCTTCCTGGAAACTGGCGGCAATATCAGCAGTATGCTGTTCATCAATCGGTTCCTGACATTTTTTGACGCCCTGACATTTATTAACGCCCTGGTATTTATTAACATGCTGCAGGACCGCTGTCTTGAGGCCGCTGAAGCTGAAGTCGCAGTTTGGTTTATGTAACATTGGTCGTGGGAAGGCAATCGCTTCCGGGTTGCCGCATTGAGCCAGGCGGTCGATCACTGCCCCACCTGGGTAACCCAGACCAAGCAGCTTGGCCACCTTGTCAAAAGCCTCGCCGGCAGCATCATCCAGGGTTTGGCCAAGAGTCCGATATTTGCCGATGCCATCAACACGATAAAGATGTGTATGTCCACCGGACACCGCCAGGGCCAGAAAAGGAAACTCGGGGGCATCCTCCAGCATTGGGGCCAGGATATGACCTTCCATGTGATGCACAGCAGCCAGAGGAATATCAAGCATCCAGGCCATCGCCTTGGCCGTGGAAAGGCCTACTAACAGAGCACCGATCAAGCCTGGACCACGAGTCACGCCAATGCCTTCGATCTGTTCAAGACACACACCAGCTTCTTCCAGCGCCGAATTGATGACCACAGAAATCGCCTCGACATGTTTACGCGAGGCCAACTCCGGGACAACTCCGCCGTAACGGGCATGGACGTCGACTTGGGAAGCAATCACGTTCGAAAGTATTTCACGGCCGTCACGAATGACAGCCGCAGCGGTTTCATCACAGGAAGATTCGATACAGAGGACTAGCATAGTTGCTGGGGACTGGAGGCTAGAGACTGGGTTAACATTCTTCAAGTCACCAGTCTCCAACCACTACGTCACTTCCTTTACCATTAGAGTAGATTTGCTGCCAATTCGGCCAGGGGAGATCTCTCGCCCTTATCCAGGGTGACATGGCAAGCGATGTCTTCACCCTTGAACTTATCAACCACATAGATCAAGCCATTGCTTGAGGAGTCAATATAGGGATTATCGATCTGGTAGGGGTCTCCTGTAAGAACAATCTTCGTCCCTTCGCCAGCACGGGTAATAATCGTTTTGATTTCATGCGGGGTAAGGTTCTGCGCTTCATCAACAATCATATATTGCTTTGGAATAGAGCGGCCGCGGATATAGGTCAACGGCTCAATCTCCAGGAGGCCAAGATCGACCAGTTCTTTATAACCGCGCTTACGTTTGCTGCCCTCTTCCACTGAGCCGAGCAGAAGCTCGACATTGTCGAATATAGGCTGCATCCAGGGGGATAACTTCTCGTCGATATCACCCGGCAGATAACCGATATCACGACCAAGGGGAAAGATCGGGCGGGAGACCAGCAAACGGCTGTACTGGCCTTCATCGGCGGACTTATGCAGTCCGGCGGCAATCGCCAGTAAGGTTTTGCCGGTTCCGGCTTTGCCAACCAGGGTTACCAACTGAACATCATCATTCAGTAGCATATCAAAAGCAAACTGCTGTTCACGGTTGCGTGGATGAATCCCCCACAAACCGTCTTTCGGTGCACGTAGCAGCGCTACAGCCTGGCGCATGGGTCGGTTATAACGCGCCAAGGCAGTATGTGTCGGGTTATCCGTGTCAATCAGAGTCAGGCACTGGTTAGAAAGAAATTCCTCTTCAATGGGCAAAAAACCCTGGTCGTAAAAGATGTCAATATCATCGCGCGAGAGGTGGACTTCAGCAGTACCAGAGTAGAGCTCGTCCAGAGAGACCTTGTCAGACTCATAGTCCTCTGCTGTCAGACCAAGAACATCCGCTTTGATCCGTAGATTGATATCTTTGGTGACAAAGATCACCGGAGAATTGGCGCGGCTCTTAACATCAAGTGCCACGGCCAGAATCCGGTTATCGCCTTGATCCGTACGTAATTCAGGCGGCAAGCCCTTCATATGCTCTTCGGTATACAGATCAACCCGCAGGTGGCCGCCGGTTTCCAACTCCACACCTTCGATCAGCTTCGCTTTGGTACGCAAGCCGTCTATGATACGGGAAAACTGCCGTGCGTTGCGGCCGGTTTCGCTGAGTTCCTTTTTGAATCGATCGAGCTCTTCGATCACCGTCATTGGAATGACCAGGTCATTATCTTCAAAACTGAAGAGCGCCTGAGGATCGTGTAAAAGCACGTTGGTATCCAGAACAAAGGTTTTTTTCATAAAAAGGCCACTCCCACTAACAACAAACTACCGATCATATTCATTAATGTGGATCCCTTCGGTAGTGGCCATAAGCTTGATATAAACCGGAAAATCACGACCAGGGATATTGCGATTACCTTCTACAATAATCTCACCGCGTGTGTTCAGATCGTACAGAAGCTCCTCAGGAGACTCATGAATTATGTACTCATTATAGACACGCGATCTCATCAATTCCTGGCGTGTTACCGGATGGGTTGGCGGTAAGGAACAGGAGACCAGAAGAAGCGCCGCCAGGACAAAGGCGACAAGAGAACAGATCTTTTTTTTCATATCAACTCCTTAGCGACTGCATTTTAAAATGCGTTCAACATTCCGTCGCAATAATCGCACGAATCGCTATCAGTGCTTTTTCGATATCGTCAGCACTATTAAAGTAACCGGGGCTGAGACGAACGGTACCCTCGGGGAAGGTTCCTATAGTGTCATGTGCTTCAGGAGCACAGTGCAAACCGACGCGACAACAGATACCATATTCGCGGTCCAAGCGAAACCCCAGCATTGATGGGTCCATATTTTTAACATTGAACGAAAGGGCTCCACCATGCCGTGCAGAATCAAGCGGTCCATAAAGTGCCAGACCGGCAATATCACCTAATCCTTCTATCAACTGCCTGAGAAGCTTCTG
>DAOWJU010000150.1 GCA_030640215.1 Desulfuromonadales bacterium | reverse complement strand
GTCAACGACAAACTGACGCGACACCAGGATGCCTTGGTCTGCACTGATGGTGCAGTTTGGCATTCCTTTGGGCAGCATGTCGGGCAATTCATTATTGATGGGTGAAGTCATTATGAAATGCGAACATATCCTTGAGATCGAAGAACTACGCGACCGGACGGGACTCTTTGCGGATCGTTACGAGGCGGGGCAGATGCTGCCTGGATTGGTTCAACAGCTCAGTTTGCAACATCCCTTGGTGCTCGCCATCCCGGCCGGCGGGGTGCCGGTAGCGGTCCCGGTGGCCGAAGCTCTGGGCTGCCAGTTGGATGTAGCGGTCGTCAGTAAAATCACTTTGCCCTGGAACACCGAAGCCGGTTACGGGGCGGTTGCATTTGATGGCAGCTACCTGCTCAATGAAGCAATGATCAGTGCTGTTGGTCTGGACGAGGTTGACGTTGCCTGGGGGCTCGAAAAGACCAGGTCAAAGGTCGTCAGACGGGTCGCGGCGTTACGAAAAGGGCGGCCAATGCCAGATATGACTGCACGCGAAGTCATTGTGGTCGATGATGGACTGGCTAGCGGCTTCACCATGTATGCAGCTGTGGCCGCCTTGCGTCGGGCGGGAGTCGGAGATCTTATTGTCGCTGTTCCTACTGGCCACGATAATTCTGTGCAGAGCATGGCGGAAAAAGTTGCTATGGTCTGTTGTGCCAACATCCGGAGTGGTCATTCCTTTGCCGTGGCATCAGCCTATCAGCACTGGAACGACGTCAACGAAGCTGAAGCTGAACAGATATTGCTTGAATTCCCGGAGACATGATACCTGTTGTGGGAAGATAGTGCTGCATCGGAGATGGCCCCATTTAAAAAAGCTTCCATCCGATTCCGACAAAATTGACCAAAGTCATATCCAGGTTTCACAATTACGAGTATCTTCGACAAACCATGAATAAAGTAATCAATTGGCAAAAAGCAAGTCACTGGCGCTTGACGATCCAGTGGCTTTTCTTCGGCTGGTCTCTCTTCCTCGGTATACAATTCTGGTTGTTTGTTCGCCATTTTGAAACCATGGGACGGGCAGGGTATTATTCGCGGCCACCGGGGGTTGAGGGCTTTCTGCCGATTGGTTCGCTGGTGAGCCTCAAAACCTGGCTGCTCACCGGATACTTTGACACGGTCCATCCGGCAGCGCTGGTGCTCTTTCTGACCTTTCTTGCCATGGCGTTGCTAACCAAGAAATCGTTCTGTTCGTTTATCTGCCCGGTGGGCACTCTCTCAGAAGCGAGCTGGAAGCTGGGTCGTAAACTGTTCGGACGCAATTTCCGCATCTGGCGAAGCCTCGATCTTTTTCTACAGTTCATCAAGTACGCGCTGCTCTTTTTCTTCGCCAATCTGATTCTGGTTGGTATGCCGACAGTCGCCCTTAAAGAATTTCTCAGTGCTCCTTACTGGGCGATTGCCGATGTGAAGATGCTGCACTTCTTTACCAGCATGTCGACCACCAGTATGGTCGTTATCGTCGCTCTGTCGTTATTGTCAGTTGTTTATAAGAATTTCTGGTGTCGTTACCTCTGTCCCTATGGCGCGTTGCTTGGCTTGTTGAGTATGTTCAGCCCGTTCAAAGTGTCTCGCTTTCAGGACAAGTGCATCGACTGCGGTGCCTGTAGCCGCGTTTGTCCAGCGCAGATCGATGTGCAACATAAGCAGAAGATTCATTCACCAGAGTGCACTGGTTGCCTGACCTGTGTCAGCAACTGTCCCGAAAAGGGCGCTCTGTCGATGGCTCTCTGGAAACGGCCTGTACCTGGCGTCGCATTTGTTGTGATTGTAATGTTGCTTTTTACGGGAGGGGTGTTGACCGGTATGCTTACCGATCACTGGCAGACCAGTTTGACTTACGATAACTATCGGCAATTGATCCCGATGGCTGCTCGTTTTGGGCATTAATAGCTTGTGCCGCGTCAACGACAAACTGACGCATCCAACTTGTTCTTTTCCGCGCCAGCTGCGTTATGTCTTAAGCTGTATAGTTACGACTATGCAACTCAAGACATGCCTTGCTTGCACAAAAAATAACGGCGCTGTATTACGTCATTTCGTTATTGAAGCGACACCAGAATCCCCCTCAGTCCCCCTTGGAAAAGGGGGAGGCAAGAGGAGATCGCAGATTCTCAGGGAAGCCGGAAGTCTTTACCTGCAAACTGAATGTTAGCCACATCGTTAGCGCGGGGTGGGGAGACAGCATGGACGCCGTCACATGCCTGGCACTGACCGACAAAAGTAGTTAAGGTGAATTCAGCACCACAGCCCTGGCAGATAGTCACCAGGCCGCCGTTTGGCACCGGTTGATCCCGGAGACCGCCGCCGTGTGCCTGATAGACAAATTCAACCAGCTCTCTGCCTTCGGCAAAGGGTCCTGTATTGCCACCGTTATTTGAACAACATCCCATTGTGAATCTCCTTAAAGTGTGAATTTTTTACGGATTATAACTGTGTCGTAACTTGGGTAACATGACTCAAGTCAATTGATCCGTCACCGACTTAGCTCTGCTTTGGTGTCAGTGTAGAAGTGATGCCATCGCAGAAAAACAAAAAGCCCACAGATCGTGGGCTTTTGTCTTCAAATGGAAGGTTGCTATAGAAGGCTGTAGGACTATCCATGACCCGGCTGCAAATCCGGCTGTTTGGCCCATATTTCAGCTCCTTTTCTACCAATAGCTACAGCTATTACTATCAAATGAGCCAAAATCTGGTCTCAAACTTCCGAATTTTCGCTTCGGCCCGTATAGCCCGACAGCCTCCTAGCTATTTGATTTGCTGTTCGTACTCTTCTACCAACTTTTGGTATTTCGTTTTGAGCCCAGGCATTTTTGCCTCGGCGACTTCATATGCTGTCAGCATGCCTCCACGTACATCGTCCGGCAGTATCCGTTCAGCCAGTGGGTAGAGGATATCATTTTCCTTCTCAATGTGGCCACGCAGCAGCTCTGCGTAGCCTTTGGCATGCTCGGCAATGATGGTTGCCTGACCGGTTTCGCCAGCAAGAGCTTTCTGTGCCGCGTCTTCCATGCTACGAACGTGGGCGCGCCCCTGGTCGTGCTCCATCTGCATTGCTTCGATCGGTGATTGTTTCTCCGGCATGCCGTTTTTGACCAGCTCGCTGAAGAGTACATCCTCTTCCTTGGCGTGATGAAAGTGGTCAGCGAAGTTGCGAATAAAATCAACCGCGTCAAGGTAGAACTGCCAGTTGCGGAACTTGCCCGCTTCGAGCAAGGCCGTGTTGTGCTCTACCAGGGCAATCATGCGCAGGATCAGCTCGTGTTCGTCAACCATGACTTGAGTTACATTGGCCTTCATTTAGCTCTTCCTTTCGCCATCAATGCCTATAATGACAATTTCGACGGGAACGTCCTTACCTGATTGTTTCACCGCCTCCTGTGCCATCATTCCAAGGCCTCGGCAGCAGGGAACTTCCATAATCGGTACCGTGATTGACTGAATGTCATTTTGGCTGATCATTGCGGCCAGCTTCTCGACATAAGGACTGGTGTCGTCGAGCTTCGGACAGGCGTTAACCAGTACCCGGCCTTTGATAAAGTCACGATGAAAGTCTGCATATGCAAAGGGCACACAATCAGCAGCGATAAGCAGGTGTGCATTCTGCAGATAAGGTGCACTCGGTGGCACCAGATGCAGTTGGGTTGGCCATTGGCGAAGCTCAGATGGTCGGCTTTCGGTTGATGTGATCTCTTCAGTTGCTTTTTTCTCTATAGTACGGACGTTAGCGCTGGGGCAGCCGCAAGCTAGTTTACTCATGCTGGTTCTCCTTCAGTTATGTTCTGTGTATGCAGATAGTCGGTGATTTCCTGCTCGATCTGAGCTTCCGCTTCGTCGCCAAGGGCATGGATTGAAACGACATCCTTCACCAGGCAGATACCGACTCCGCAGGTGGTGCAACCGATGTCGTACTTTTCCAGAATCTCGCCTATGACGGGGTGCTCCTCGATCACTTTGTTAATGGCTTGTTCGCCGATGCCTTGTGGAATGTTCATGTCGTATGGCTCCTTTTTGCCTCGATTGTTGATCAGAGGTTACGACGTTTGTTGTCGGGAAAATATGACTGAAGTCAAAAGTCCGACAATTATTGTCAAGTATAGAGCAGGCGAGAATGCATAAGTAAGTTTTTTTGTCCCCAATAAAAAATTAATGCGCCAATTCCATGTTTTTACTTGGTTGTGACGAGTTCGACTGTAATCTGATGATTTTCGGTTTGCAAACCAACATATAGTACCCTATACTTCTGCTCATACAATATGTGGTGTTTATTTGTGCGGGCGCTGGTGGCGTTCCAGCCCGCGAATACTTGTGTTTCCCTAGCCTGATAGGGCAGGAGTGGACAAAAAGGATAAAGAATCAATGGCAGGCAATGTGATCAAAAAAACTGATGAAACGGTCGAAATTCCCTGGCAGGAGGCCTCTCTGGATATTTGGGACAGTAAATACCGTCTCAAGGATGCGTTGGGGAAACCAGTTGATGCCGACCTGAATGCAACCTTCGAGCGTGTCGCCAAGGCGTTGTCGGCCGTCGAAGAAGATGAGGTGAAACAACACCACTGGTTCAAACGCTTCGTGTGGGCGCTGGATAACGGCGCCATCCCGGCTGGGCGTATCACGTCCAATGCTGGTGCACTCGGCCATAAGCCAGCGACCTCGACCATCAACTGCACTGTTTCGGCGACTGTCGAGGATTCTATGGACGATATCCTGGGCAAGGTGCACGAAGCTGGCCTGACCCTCAAGGCGGGCTGTGGCATTGGTTATGACTTCTCAACCCTGCGGCCGCGCAATGCTTTTGTTAACGGCGCTGGCGCCAACACCTCTGGTCCTCTGTCGTTCATGGACATCTACGACAGCATGTGTCGTACAGTCGCTTCGGCTGGTGGCCGACGTGGTGCCCAGATGGCAACTTTTGACATCTCTCATCCTGATGTGATCGATTTTATCAAAGTCAAACGCGAGGACGGCAGGTTGCGACAGTTCAACCTGTCATTGCTGATCACCAACGAATTTGTGGAAGCGGTCAAGCAGGATACGGAGTGGCCGCTCAGTTTTCCCCTGACCGAGAAGGAACTTGAGCGCGACGGGCTGGATTTGCAGGATCCCGCTCAGGTCATCTGGAAGGACTGGCCGGTCAAACAAGGCTACATACAAAACAGCGTTGGTGAGGTGGCCTGCAAGGTCTATCGTACCATCCGCGCCAAGCAATTGTGGAACATGATCATGTCTTCCACCTACGATTTTGCTGAGCCGGGCTTCATCCTGATTGACAAGGTCAATGAGATGAACAACAACTGGTTCTGCGAGGAGATCCGTGCCACCAACCCCTGTGGCGAGCAGCCACTGCCACCCTACGGTTCCTGCCTGCTTGGTTCGATCAACCTGACCCGTTTCGTCGAACAACCTTTCAGTGCTGAGACACGTTTTAACTGGGAGCACTTCAATGAGGTCGTCGCTGTCTTCACCCGTATGCTGGACAATGTGGTCGAGATTAACGGTCTGCCGCTTCAGCAACAGCGTGACGAAATCTTCGGTAAACGCCGCCACGGTATGGGCTATCTGGGCCTCGGCTCGACCATCACCATGCTCGGTATGAAGTACGGCGATGCTGATGCTATCGCCTTTACCGAGCAGGTCACCCTGCAGATGGCGCTGGCAGGCTGGCAGCAGGCACTGGATCTGGCTCGTGAAAAAGGACCGGCGCCGGCACTCACCCAGGAATATGAAGTCACTGCGGAGATGTTGCGTAAGCGTCCTGAAATGGCCGCAGATGGTATCAGCGTTGGTCAACGTGTCCCCGGACGAATTCTGCATACCCGTTACAGTCGTTACATGCAGAAATTGGCCAAGCAAGCGCCAGAACTGGTCGACGAACTGGCCGAGGTTGGTGCCCGCTTCACGCATCACAGCTCCATCGCGCCGACAGGCACGATCTCTCTGTCGATTGCCAATAATGCCTCCAATGGCATTGAGCCCAGCTTCGCGCATCACTATTCGCGTAACCTGATCCGCCAGGGCAAGAAGAGTAAAGAGAAGATTGATGTCTTCTCCTATGAACTGCTGGCCTATCGTGCGTTGGTCAATCCGCAAGCAATGCCGGAGAGTGAAAAGCCGGAAGAACGATTGCCTGACAACTTCATCACCTCGGAGGATGTCACTCCGAAGCAGCACGTCGACATTCAGGCTGCAGCGCAAAAATGGATCGATTCCTCCATTTCCAAGACCGCCAATGTTCCCAGTGATTATCCCTATGAGGATTTCCAGGATATCTATATGTATGCCTACGAACAGGGGCTAAAGGGCTGCACGACCTTCCGTTACAACCCGGAGGCCTTTCAGGGTGTCCT
>DAOWJU010000246.1 GCA_030640215.1 Desulfuromonadales bacterium | reverse complement strand
GCTACGCGGAACAATCATATCGACCATGCCATGTTCCAGAAGAAACTCCGAACGCTGAAAACCGTCCGGGAGCTGCTGACGGATGGTTTGTTCGATAACCCGGGGACCGGCAAAACCGATCAGGGCTTTCGGCTCGGCAACATTGAGATCACCAAGCATGGCAAAACTGGCAGTGACACCACCAGTGGTCGGATCGGTCAGCACCGAGATGAAAGGGAGACCGGCTTTTTTCAGCTTGGCGAGGGCAGCACTGCTTTTAGCCATCTGCATCAGAGAAAGAATACTCTCCTGCATGCGTGCGCCACCCGAGGAAGAAAAGATCAGAACTGGTGCTTTTTTCTCCAGGCCCAGTTCGATCGCCCGCGTCACCTTTTCACCGACAACCGAGCCCATACTGCCACCAAGGAAACCGAAATCAAACACGGCAACCACAACTTCCTGATCATTCATCATGCCGGAACCAGTAATAATAGCATCACCCGCACCATTCTTCTTAACCGCGGCCTTGATCCGGTCACTATATTTTTTAGAATCCTTAAACTTCAAAAAGTCCACCGAAGACAGCTCGGCATCGGTCTCGACAAAGGTCCCCGCATCAATAACCAGAGAGATTCTCTCTCGGGCGCTGATGCGGAAATGATAGTCGCATTTTGGACAGACGTTCAGATTACGCTCGATTTCTTTGGAGTAGATAATCTCCTCACAATTCTTACACTTCGTCCAGAGCCCTTCGGGCATCTGTACTTTCTTGCTTTCTACTTGCGCAATCGGCGCTTTTGATTTTTTAAACCAGGCCATGATTTACCTCGCAATTCAGACGGTTCCAGCGTTAAAAAAGAAACTGTTGGTTGCCGTTCAATATCCGACAGTGCTTCTGGCAGAATGCCAGTTTCGCACTGATCTCTTCAAGACATTGGGGCTTCATATGAAATATTTTGACCGCTACTTCCAGTTTGTCCAGTTTAGCAAGATGCTTGACCAGCAAAGCTGGCGTCAGGCACTTCTTTTCCAGAGTCAGTGGTTCCAAACAAGCCGTGACCGGTGGTGAATCAGATCGCCGCCTTCAGTTGTCTGGCAAAACGCCGAACTTCATCCAGCAGGCTCGGCGAACCGCTGAACTCGGCAATCAGCTTGACCAGGGCACTACCGACAACAACAGCATCAGCAATTCTGGCAACAGCTCCGGCGTCTTCAGGCGTAGAAACTCCAAAACCGACCGCTACGGGAACCGGGCTCAACTCTTTGAGCTCATTGACGGCGGTAGCGATAGCGCTGGCATCCACCTTTTGACTGCCAGTCACACCAGTCATCGACACATAGTAGAGGAACCCTTCGCCGTCAGCGGCCAGCCTGGCGCTGCGCTCCTCGCCTGTGGTCGGCGCAAGCAGTGTAATCAGGTCGATCCCCGCCTCTTTAAGGAACGGGTGCAACTCTTTGGCCTCTTCTGGAGGCATATCAACCAGTAACAAGCCATCGACGCCAGCAGTAGCTGCATCGAGAGCGAACTGCTCAGGGCCATAATTGAAGACCGGGTTATAATAACCCATCAAGACAATCGGCACATTACTGTGCTGGCGAACCCTTGCAACCATGTCGAGCACACCGCGCAGTGTCGTCCCGGACCCCAATGCCCTCTCTGAGGCAAACTGAATCGTCGGACCGTCGGCCATTGGATCAGAAAAAGGAAAGCCTAGTTCGATCAGGTCAGCGCCAGACTCAACAAGTGCGTGAACGATCTGTTCACTGGTTGCCAGGTCCGGATCCCCGGCAGTGATAAAAGTGATAAGGGCCTTTTTACCACGGGTTTTTAGAGCATTTAATGTAGCAGTAATATTTGACATAAATAAAAAGCTTTCCGAAAACTTTGATTTTATCGGAACGAACCGACCAACATCAACCGTTTTTTCACTGCAGCAAAGATTTGACCTGTTCAAGCAGGTTAAGAAACAGCTTGTCATGCATCCGGCCGGTCTGAACATTGTACCGGCTGGTATGGTAACAATCGACCAACCAGACCCCATTGGGCAGCAAGAAACTGTTGGCATGACCGAAAGGGATATCCGCCATCCGCTTAATCAAGCCTTGAGACTGAAAGAGTTTCAAGAGGCTGGTATGTGCTCCATGCCCCAGGGCGATAATGATCTGCAGATTTTTCAAAACCCGCAGTTCTGTTTCTAGGTAAGGCCGACACGCGGTGAATTCATCAGCGTTCGGACGGTTCTCCGGGGGCAGGCACTTGACCGCATTAGTGATATAGAGGTCGTGCAGTTCCAGTCCATCATCAGCAGAGACAATTTCTGACTGGTTAGAGAGCCCGGCCTGATACAGCAACGGGTACATGAAATCGCCGGCACCATCGCCGGTAAAGGGGCGGCCGGTCCGATTCGCGCCGTGGGCACCTGGAGCCAGGCCGACCAGACAGATACGCGCCTGTAAATCGCCGAAGCCGTTGACCGGGCCATTGTGATAATCAACCCGCAAGCGCCCTTTGGCCGGGGCAAGTTGGGCCATAAAGGCCTCAAGCCGCGCACACCGAACACAGTGTTCCAGACCATCCAGGCAAAAGCTGGTCACGTTATCTCACCTCTTATGACTCGGTTTGCCACCATGGCGCCGTCCCCGCGGTGGCTGTGATTTCCCACCCCCACCTCTTTTGTCATGCACATGGCTCTTTTTGTGCGGCACACCACGTTTGTAATCGTGGCAGAGATCTTCGTCTTGAGGAACTGTGCTCGGAATTTTCTGGCCGATATACTCTTCGATATCGGGGAGGAAATAGGCCAGATCTTCATCAGCGAAGCTGATCGCTTTACCACCAGCACCAGCCCGGGCTGTTCTACCAATGCGATGGACATAGTCCTCCGCATCCTGCGGCAGGTCATAGTTGACCACGTGCGTTACACCATCGATATGCAGACCACGCGAAGCGACATCAGTGGCCACCAGGAAGTTCAATTTGCCATTCTTGAAATCTTCGAGGATGCGCATGCGTTTTTTCTGGGGAATATCGCCGGACAGAACGGCCACCCTGAAGCTGTTCTGTTGCAAACGTCCAGAGAGGTGTTCCCCTTCCCGCTTGGTATTGACAAAGACCAGGACTCTGACTTCCTCGGGCTCCTTCTTGAGCAACCCGAGCAGCAGGGGAAACTTTTCCCGCCGGGAGACATGATAAACGATCTGTTCAACACGTTCGGCTGTCACCTGCTCAGGTTCAATACGCACCTTGTCGGCAATGTTCATAAACTCGTAGGCGAGTTCCATGACCCGTTGTGACAGAGTTGCAGAGAAAAGCATCGTCTGACGTTTTTCATAAGACGGCAGTTTACGCAGGATAAAACGCAGATCGCGGATAAAGCCCATATCGAACATCCGGTCAGCTTCATCGATAACCAGAGATTCAACATGTTTCAGAGTAAAAACATTCTGTTTGGCATAATCGATCAGACGACCGGGGGTCGCGACGATTATATCGACGCCATCCTGCAGAGCCTTGCGCTGCTTTTCATAATCAACACCTCCAAAAATTGGCTGGACCTTAAAGGGACAGTGGGCTCCGAGACCATTGGCATCGGCACAGATCTGCACCACCAGTTCACGGGTCGGAGCCAGGATCAGAGCTCTTGGGCCACGTTTCGTGGCTGATGTATTTTTCTGCAACCGGGTAAAGAGCGCGATAAGAAATGCGGCCGTTTTGCCGGTACCGGTCTGAGCCTGG
>DAOWJU010000172.1 GCA_030640215.1 Desulfuromonadales bacterium | reverse complement strand
TTTCGCCGTTGATTCAGATCAATGGTCAGGAACTGTCCAAGGCTGAATTCCTGGCTGAGTTTGAAAAAAGTCTGCAAAAAGATCAGCCGCTGAGCGGCATTGAACGCGAAGAGTTGCAGAGATCCTTTCTGGTGCAGCTGATTGATCGCGAATTGATTCACGGCGAGGCCAGGCGACTCGACATTACCCTCACCGAGGCTGATGTTGAAAGAGCGCTGCAGAGTTATCGCCAGGATTACCCCGGTACCAGCTTTGAGACCATGCTGCAGGAGCGAGGATTGACCCTGCAGTTCTGGCGAGAAGAACTCAAGGAAAGCCTGATCATGGAAAAGCTGCTTGAGCAGGCAGTCTATTCCAGGGTGACGGTCGCGGATATGGAGGTGGCCACCTATTTTGCGGCTAACCGTAATCAGTTCAACCGACCTGCCCAGGTGAGAGCCCGACAAATTGTCGTGGCTGATGAAGCTGAAGGTCTTGAAGTTCTGGGCCTGCTGCGCCAGGGACAGTCTTTCGCGGAAGTTGCCGAAGAATATTCGCTGTCACCCGATGCGCAACAGGGTGGCGATCTCGGGTTCTTCGGGCGAGGTGAAATGCCGCCGGAATTTGACGCCATCGTTTTCGATTTGCCGGTCAGCCGACTGAGCGATCTTGTCAAGAGTGAGTACGGTTACCATATTTTCCTGGTCGAGGAAAAGCGCAAGGCGAAACGACTCAGCAAAAAGGAAGCGAAAGAAGAAATCCTGTCGATTCTGGAGGGTCGTAAAAAAGAAGAGGTTTATCTGGGTTGGCTGCAGGAAATGCGCGCCCGTGCCGTGATTGTCGTTGACTGGGAACAACTGGAAGATAACGCTAGAAAGAACAAATAAGGAAGAGGACAGTATGAGAATTTTTGTAATCACATTGTTACTGTTGTGCACTGTTGGCTTGAGCTCGGCTGCTGCGCAAATGGTCAGTCGTATTGCGGCCGTTGTTAATAAAGACATCATCACAACCCATCAACTCGACCAGAAGCTGCAAGAGCAACTGGCCAAGCAGGAACGGCAACCGTCTCCTGCGCAACTGGGTGCTCTGCGCCAGGAAATGCTCTCCCGTATGATTGAGGAGACACTGGTTCAGCAGCGCATCGAGGCTCTCGGCTTGAGGGTCTCCGAGGAAGAAATTGAAGTGGCGCTACTCGATGTGCAGAAGAAAAACCAGCTGACCCGTGAGGAGTTGGAGGATGCCGTCATGGCCCAGGGGTTGGAGTTTGACGCCTATCGCGACAACCTGAAAAAGCAGATTCTGCGCTATAAGCTGATTGGTGAAGAGGTGCGTAGCCAGGTCGATGTCTCTGAAGGGGAAGTGGTGGAATATTACCGTGCTCATTTGGAGGATTATCGTCTGGAGCCAGAAGTCCAGCTCAGCGCCATGACCTTTCCGATCTCTGAAAAAGCCTCCGATCAGGAACGTCAGCAGATTCGCAAGATTGCCAATGAAGCCCTGGCTCGTTTGCGACAGAACGAAGAGATGGAAGAGGTGGCAGAGAGCTACAATATGACTTATGGCGTCACCGATGGAGAGCTGGGACGTTTCACCTATACTGAGCTGGTTCCGGAATTCGTCGAAGCAATCAGTGGCGTTGATGACGGCAGTTTCAGTGAGCCGGTGCAAACGTCCGGAGCGCTCCTGCTGCTGAGGGTCGATGAGCGGCTATCTGGTGGTTTACGTCAGTTTGATACCGTCAATCATGAAATTCATCAGATGATTCTGGACCAGAAGACAGATGCTCGTATCAAAGAATGGACGCGGGCTCTTAAAACCAAGTCTTTCATTGATATCCGGCTCTAAGTCCTAAAGAGGGACAGTCCCCATGCGGAGACAGTCCCTGAGACTACGCGGCCAAGAACTAAAAAGCCCACCTGCAAGAGCAGGTGGGCTTTTTCTTTTCAGATGTGTAAGTGAGCATCTATTGGTTTAGAGCCCTTTTCAACGCTTCGAAATGTTTCAGGTAGGTGCGGTGGTCAGCGCCGTTAAATTCAACAAACATGACACCGCTGCTACAGAGATCATCGGTCTCCGGTTGAGAATTGACCACCCGGCCGTTGACTTGAATAAGGTCGTTATCGAGACCGATGGTGATGCGCAGCTGCTGTCCCGGTTCAAAGAACTGGCCGGTTTCAAGACGTAAGCCGGTCTCGCTGACATTAAGCGTGCGGGCCAGGCCGCGACCGAGAACCTCACTGGTCTCAGAGAGAACTTCGTAGTCGAGAAAGTTCAGGGCATAACGGCGCTCCGCTTGGCGGCGCTCGAACAGGTCATCACTCATCAGATACTCTCCATTCCTGCCTAACACAATGAAACCAGGAGGCTGTCAGACTGCCTCGTGACAAAGTATAGCCGCTTATGGCTGGTTTGAAAACCGCTTTTCATTTTTCTCTGCAGCGATGAAATTACAAATCAGGTTGAGGACCGTTTTGCGCCTGGGTTATACTGTACAATTGTGCTGGAGAGAAAGCAGAGGCTGTTATGCAAAAACCACTTATCATAACCATGGGAGACCCAACCGGGGTTGGTCCGGAAATCATTGTCCAGGCCCTCTGTTCTGGAGTCTTCACTGACCTGGCCCGGCCCCTGGTGGTCGTTGGTGACCTCGGCGTGTTGCAGCGAGCCGCAACGGTTTGTGGTGTTAATGCCCGTTTGCAGAGAGGCTCGCAGCGAGCGCTGGCCACTGATGAAATGCTTGTTGGTGATTATCTTTTGCCGGTTCGTGCGCTTTCTCAGCTTGATCTTGCGCAGCAGAGGTACGGCCAGCCAGAGCTATCTTCCGGGCGCGCCATGGCTGACTATATCTCCTGGGCCTGCGATGCTTGCCTCGCTGGCGATGCGGCAGGCATGGTGACTGCGCCGATTAATAAACAGGCGTTGCAGGCTGCCGGAGTTGATTTCCCTGGTCATACCGAGCTCTTGGCAGATCGCTGTCAGGTCGACGAGGTTGTCATGATGCTGGCTGGCGAGCGTTTGCGGGTTTGCATGGTCACGACTCACTGCGCTTTGCGTGAGGTGCCACAGCGACTCAGTGCTGAGCGTATCTTGACGACCATGCGTATTGTCTCAAGCTCTCTGCAGCAACAGTTTGGCCTGGAACAACCGCGTCTGGCGGTTCTGGCGCTCAACCCCCATGCTGGTGAAGGCGGCCTGTTCGGTGATGAGGAGACTCGTCACATCGCTCCGGCGATTGAAGCGGCGCGTGCCGAGGGGATTGTGGCCAGTGGCCCGCACAGTGCGGATACCCTCTTCTGGTTTGCCACGCAGGGCCAATATGACGCAGTGATCTGTATGTATCACGACCAGGGTCTAATTCCGCTTAAGCTGTTGCATTTCGACGATGGTGTCAATGTCACCCTCGGTCTACCGATTGTGCGCACCTCGGTTGATCATGGTACGGCTTATGATCTGGCCGGGACGGGGCAGGCCAGTTCGGCTAGCCTGATCGCTGCGGTTAAGATGGCCGTTGGGATGGCTGGTAAGTCGAATTCGTAACTATTCAGCACAACAAAAAGAATGTCATTCCCGAGGGTGTAATCGGGAATCCAGACCTTAAAATCATGGATCCCCGATAGGACCATTCGGGGATGACAGCCTTTTTACTAATAACTCAGACGGTACGGAAGAGTTCTCTCAATTCAACATTCAACAGTGGTGTTCTAAGTGGTTGATAAAATCGTCATCAAAGGTGCTTGCGAGCACAATCTGAAAAATATCGACATCGAGATTCCGCGTGATCAGCTGGTGGTCATCACCGGGGTATCCGGATCAGGTAAGAGCACGCTGGCTTTTGATACTATCTATGCCGAAGGTCAGCGCCGTTATGTCGAAAGCCTCTCGACTAATGCCCGTCAATTCCTCGAACAGATGGATAAACCCGAAGTCGAGAGTATTGAAGGTCTGAGTTCTGCTATCTACATCGAACAGAAATCCACCCCGAAGAATCCACGTTCAACAGTCGGTACC
>DAOWJU010000326.1 GCA_030640215.1 Desulfuromonadales bacterium | reverse complement strand
GCTCTTTCTTGTAGCGCTGTACAAAAAGGATTGTATGAAAACTTTATTTTACTTTTTGCGCGTTTTGGCTTTGATCGTTCCGGTTTTCTAAATGACGCTGAAAAAGAGGAGATATTTCTTTGCTGCTTGGTGAGTCTGACCCAACTTACCTGAAATATCTTATCGAAACTGGTCGTTAGCCTTGTTTGGTCCTTTCGAGCCAGATTTCATAGGTGCGTTTATAAGTGGGTTTGATTCTATTGGGGCATGCGAGTTCCATCAATTCACACTAAACTCACTTAAATATTTCGAGGAGTACGGCCCTGAATTGCAATCATTCAGGGCCGTTGTTTACTTGAAGAATGATTGACTAACTAACCATTAAATTTTAAACATTCACTATTATGAATACCTGCAACTTATGTTTCTATCACATAGAAAATCGCCCCGCCATTTTTAGAGGAGCGATCATATTTGGTCACCATCGGATATGTATGATAACAGTTGACCAACGATAATAAAGTGGCAAACAAAAAGGCATGCAATTTGACTGGCATGCCCGTTAACTTGCTTATTTTATTGACTTATCTATGTGCAGTTGCCTTATCGCTTGGATACATCATAAATATAATGATGGTCACACGCCACTTCCCACCAATCACATTTGGGCACCATTGACTACGGTTGAAAAGCAATGACTAACGACCACCCAAAAGGTAGCACGAGAGGTAGCACATAGCAAAACGGCCACTAAGCAAAAAATGCTAAGTGGCTGTTTTTATTGGCGGCCCCGAGGCGATTCGAACGCCTGACCTACCGCTTAGGAGGCGGTTGCTCTATCCAGCTGAGCTACGGGGCCAGAACAACAAAAGAACACTAAAAGTTGAGAAGACTGAAGACCTTCCCTTCTGGCAACTTTTTCCGGCCCTCAAGGAAATCAAGCTCAGCCATGAATGCACATTCGATAATTTCAGCACCTAGCCCCTCTACCAACTCGACAACAGCTGAAACGGTTCCGCCTGTAGCCAACAAATCGTCAGCGATAACGACCTTATCGCCCTTATTGAAGGCGTCCTCGTGAATCTCAAGAGTATCGGTACCGTATTCGAGATCGTAAGTAACCTGGCTCACTTTGTATGGCAACTTGCCCGGTTTACGAACCAGTGTCACGCCGACTCCGAGCTTGTAGGCCAGCGCCGAGCCGAGTATAAAACCACGGGCCTCAACCCCGACAATCTTGTCAATATGCATACCGACGTAGCGATGAGCGATCAGATCGATCATGCGATGGAAGCTACGCCCATCAGAGAGCAAGGTTGTAATATCTTTAAAAACGATACCCTTTTTAGGGAAATCAGGAATATCACGAATGATTTTTTTCAACTCTTCCATGCTTCAACTCCAGTGAGGGCAGTTAACTCTTAATCGTCTTCTTGAGACGGGTCTCGTTCTTCGAGAAGGGTACGCAATTTGTCCAGACTCTTGGCCTCAATCTGCCGAATTCGCTCGCGCGTGACGCCAAACTGACGACCGATGGTGTCAAGAGTCTGTGGATCACGATCATCCAGACCGAAACGCAGAGTGATGATCTCTTTTTCGTTGTCATTCAGGGTCGCCAGCAAATCAGCAATCATCTGATACTTGTTAAGCCATTCAGCAAGTTCAAGCGGGTTGACAACTGATGAATCCTCTATAGTGTCAATAAGGCTGTAATCACTGTTCTCACCCATGGGGTGCTCAATTGAATAGGTCTTCTTAAGCAAGACCATAAGCCGGCGAATATAAGCAGGTTCAACGCCCATCGCCTCCGCAACTTCAGCAATCTGTGGTTCGCGATTGTAGACCCGCACCAGTTCACGGGAGATCTTGATCAACTTGTTGATGTCATCAGAGACATGAACCGGCAGACGAATGGTGCGACTCTGGTTAACCAGGGCACGTTCAATCGACTGACGAATCCACCAGGTGGCATAAGTCGAGAAACGACATTCTTTACTGAGCTTGAAACGTTCAACAGCCTTGATCAGGCCGAGGTTGCCCTCTTCGATAAGATCAAGAAACGGCAGGCCACGGTTCATGTAACGCTTAGCAATTTTGACGACCAGGCGCAGGTTCGACTCGATCATATGGTCGCGGGCTGCCATGTCGCCATCGTCTATGCGTCGAGCCAGAGCCCGCTCTTCTTCAGCTGTCAGCAGATTGGTTTTCTGAATATCTTTCAGATAGAGCTTGATTGCATCCATCGTGAAATCTTCATAATCATCTGCAGGTTCTTTCTCTTCTTCACGCGCAACTGCGGCCAGACTCGCGCGGTCAGGCTCTGCTTCATCGCCTGTCTGAGGGGTTTTCTGGACAACTTCCTCAAGTTCGATTTTTTCACTGTCCTGCAAGGCATCATTCATGACATTGGCACTCTCTACACAGGGTTTAAGATGGTCACGAGTCTAAGTGAGCGACTCTTCTAAGGCAAGTATAAAATCGGATTTACAGCTGACTTTCCTTTACGAATTTCGAAATGAAGTCGGGCACTTTCTCCGTTTGGTGGCAAACCACTCAGACCAATCTTTTCCCCCTGCCCGACATGATCATCCATCTTGACCAGCGTCTTTTGGTTGAAGCCATAAACACTGAAATAACTGTTGGAATGTTCCAGGATAACCAGGTTGCCATAACCAGCGATGGCATTACCGCTGTAGATCACCTTCCCGGATGCTGCGGCAACAACTGCTGTACCTTTAGGCACACCAATTTCGATCCCTTTATAGACACTCTGGCCATGCGTCCCAAACTTATTCAACAGTTTACCTTTGAGAGGCCAGACAAAGAGCCCCTTGGTTGGCTTGACGGTACGACTTGACGCCGTCGCTGTGGGCTTTTTTGCTGCAGACTTACGGGGACTCGTCACTCGTTTCTTTTGTGTCTTGGCAGGAGACGAAGACGTACGAGCAGTGCTGACCGCTGCCGTTACCGGAACCTTACGCTGTTGCGTAACACCCGGGATAAAGAGTCTCTGACTGGCTTTGAGTTGTTTTGGATCCTTGATGTGGTTGATGCTGGACAGACGAGCCTCATCGATCTCATAGGTTTTTGCAATACGATACAGCGTCTGACCCGGTTGCACGGTGTGATAGATCCCCGTAGGCGCACAGGCAACCATCAGCAACAGGCAACTGAGCAGAAGGATCAGGCTATTTATCAGAACAGATCGCGACATCGAATAGAGACGAAGCCTGCATAAGGGTTAACATAGTGTTACTGGTTATCTACCACCTTACAGCCCTACAGATTTACAACTTTCAACATCTGTCCACAGTGTCCTACATCAGAGAACATATTTCAACAACAGGAAGCCACCGAGCAACAACACCAGGAAAAGAATGCTAAGCAGGTTAAAATAGCGATCAATAAATCCTCGCATACTGGGCCCGTAACGGCGCAACAACCAGGCAATCAGGAAAAAACGCATGCTGCGACTGACCAGAGAGGCGATCATAAAGATCGCCAGGTTAACCTGAAAAACACCGGAACCGATGGTAATAACCTTGTAGGGAATTGGAGTAAAACCGGCGGTAAAAACGACCCAGAAGTCGTATTTGGCAAAAAGACCCTGGACCTTGGCAAAGACATCCGGAGTAAAACCGGGAATATAATGAAAGAAAAAATCATTAACCAGTGGCCATGCTCCCCAGCCAATTCCATAACCAAGCAACCCACCCAGCACGGAACCGACCGAAGCCAGCAAGGCGAATCGCCAGGCCCGCGTCGGCAAAGAGATGCACAGAGCAATCAAGAGCACATCGGGAGGGACAGGGAAGATAGAGGATTCGATCAGTGCGAGCACAAAAAGAGCCGGACCACCGTATGGCGTCTCGGCCCAATGCAAAACCCAGTCATAAAGTTTACGTATCATGCGCATTGATCAGGGTCTCTCTTGAATCTGTGAATAAATGGCGAAAGGTCGTATCTCAGTGCTTACTTTGCCAGCCGTGGTTACCGATTAATGGGACAAAACGACATCCCAGCATCTGCTCTTCCTGATACTCCTGCTCGCCGGTACGGGTAATCCGCATAAGGATCTGGTCGTTCCGGTTACCAACAGGAATAATCAGACGACCACCTACAGTCAGTTGATCAAGATAGTCCTGCGGGACTTCCGGGGCTCCAGCCGTGACGACAATGGCATCGAACGGTGCCATATCCTGCCAGCCATGGGTCCCGTCCGCTACGCGGATATTAACCTTACTGAAGCCACACTCATCCAGTACTTTACGGGCACGACGCGCCAGTGACGGAATCCGCTCCAGAGAAAAAACCCGATCAGCAAGCAACGCCAGGACAGCCGCTTGATAACCGGAACCGGTACCGACTTCGAGAACAGTTTCGGAGCCATTTAAAACAAGCGCCTCACTCATAACCGCCACCATGTACGGCTGGGAGATCGTTTGTTTTTCACCGATCGGCAAAGGAGCATCCTGATACGCCTGGCCTTCCAGGGCCTCTTCAACAAACTTGTGGCGAGGCACCTTGAGCATGGCGTCGATGACACGTCTGTCTTTGACACCGCGGTTTATCACCTGCCCCTCGACCATACGCCTTCGAGCTATCGAAAAATCTCTCATGTGGACGACCCGCCATTATCTGAATCTAGGGCGGTATTATCAGAATCTAGGGCGGTATTATCTGAATCTAGGGCGGTATTATCTGAATCTAGGGCGGTATCATCAGGATCCAGAGTTATATCTTCCAGCTGCCACTGGCGCAAACGGTCCATAGCTGCATAATTGGTCAAGTCCAGGTGGAGTGGAGTGACCGAGACATAACCGTTATGCACGGCGTGAAAGTCTGTCCCTGTGAGATTCTGAAAACCGAGCTCTCCGGCACCAATCCAGTAGTAAGAACGACCTCTCGGGTCAATGTTTTCAACCACAGCATCTTCGTAAACCCGTTTTCCTTGTCGAGTTACACGCATACCAAGAGGCTTTCGATCCGGGACATTGACATTGATAAAGGTGTCGGCAGGCAAGCCATGTTCGAGTACCGTTGTGGCAAGTTGCCTGGCAACTCCCGCAGCGTCAGAAAAATCATCATAGCTGAAGCTCTGTGCGTCAAGAGAGATCGCAATGGCCGGGACCCCCATCAGAGTAGCTTCCATGGCCGCCGCAACAGTCCCTGAATAGGTCAGGTCATCGCCCATATTGCCACCCTTGTTGATCCCAGAGACAACCAGGTCAGGGGTCTCTTTCAAAAGACCGCAAATAGCAAGATTGACAGCATCCGTCGGCGTCCCGCTGACGGCCCAACGATCTTTGCCGATCTCCTCTGCCCGCAAAGGTGCATGCAAGGTCAGAGCGTGGCCAATGGCACTGCGTTCACGATCAGGAGCAACAACAACGACGCGGCCAAGCGACTTAAATTGATCGGCCAGCGCCTGCAATCCTGCGGAATGAATACCATCGTCATTTGTAAGTAAAATCAACACGGGATTATTTCAGTAGAGGGAAAAGAAGATCGTAACAACTCAAGGCTTGGCATCCAGACTCTTCTTGAGGCGCAGAATATCCTGACGAATTTCCTTGAGAATTTTCGGATCGAAAGACCCGG
>DAOWJU010000109.1 GCA_030640215.1 Desulfuromonadales bacterium | reverse complement strand
TCGGATTGACGAAGATAGACAGGACCAGAAGATCACCACGCTTGCGGCCTTCGCGCAGCAGGGAGAGATGTCCTTCGTGCAAGAAACCCATGGTCGGTACGAATGCAATTGTTTGGCCTGCTGCACGGACGTTCAGGCAACAGGTTTGCATTTCTGCGATATTTGAGATTGTTTCCATATTTCCTAAGGGACACGGGACAAGTGACACGGAAACCTTAAACCCATCCGAATGTTTAATATTTTTGTTTTTGGACTTATCTCTATCAGCACACTCTACTTAAACAATCAAGAACACCCCCCTGCTCGTTGTACTCGCTTCCCCCCTGTAAAACAGGGGGGATTGAGGGGGGTCATTTATTTTGCTGAATAGTTTTTTGACTTCCTAGTACCACCCTTAAAATGAATGCTCAGGACCAGGAAAACTGCCGTCCTTCACCTCACGGATGTAATCATCAATACCCTGGCGAATCGTGCCAGAGACATCAGCGTAACGTTTGACAAATTTCGGTGAGTATTTCTCACAGAGTCCGAGAATGTCGTGAATCACCAGGACCTGACCATCACAATGGACCCCGGCGCCGATACCGATTGTTGGAATCGACAGTTCAGCGGAAATCTCACCAGCCAACGTTGCCGGAATTCCTTCAAGAACAACGGCGCAAGCGCCTGCGTCGGCGACCGCCCTGGCATCGGCCAGGAGTTGTTTCGCCTGGGCTTCTTCACGCCCCTGCACACGATAGCCGCCCATGCGATGCACTGATTGCGGCGTCAGACCGATGTGGGCGACCACAGGTATATCCATGGTAACAATCGCACGAATCGTTTCGGCGACATGCACACCCCCTTCAAGCTTGACTGCCTGAGCACCACCTTCTTTAATCAAAAGGCCTGCATTGCGGCGGGCTTCGACGAGATCAACCTGGTAGGACAAAAAAGGCATATCGGCAACAACCAATGCCTGGGTAACGCTGCGGGCAACGGCACGGGTATGGTAGAGCATTTCTTCCATGGTAACCGGCAAGGTGGTGTCGTAACCAGCGACCACAGAGCCGACTGAATCACCAACCAGAACCACATCAATTCCGGCCTGATCCATAATACGAGCGAAGGGGTAATCATAAGCGGTCAGAACCGCGATCTTTTCACCCTTAACCTTCATCGTTTGAAGGTCCAGAATCGTCCTGCGTTTCTTTACTGTTTCACTCAATTTGGTCAACCTCTCTCAGCAGTTTGCCGGGCAATCGAGACTACGGTACGGCTATCAGGACTGCAGCACTTTGAAAACAAAAAAAGCCTTCCGAAATGGTACGGAAGGCAGTCGCATGTCCGGGGCCAGGCACCAGTCGTGTTCCTTTGCTACTACTGCCGTCCCAGTCTCACGGATCCAGGCGGTATGTCTGTCTACCCGGTTTTTCTAGCAGCTCCGGCACAAGTTCCGGGCCCAAAAACAACGGGTTTCAAAAAGCGTTTTATTCTATAACATAAGCGATTATTAGAGTCCAGCAAGATATCAGGAAATCTAAAAACTAGCCTCGCAAAACGTGGCTCGTACCTCAGAGCAGACATCTTTGATATTGTTCTGACTTTTACGTTCCGCGTCACTCGTCCCGCGTACCTGTTTTCAATCATCAACAGCCTCTAGTGCGCGCAAGAGGACCACATAAAGGCTGGTCGAAGTCGGCGGGGCTGAGCGTAAAGTCTCAACCAGGCTGAGGTAGTAATCAAGTCGTTGTCTTCTGGCCGAGAGGAAAGCAGAGGCTCCTTTTCCTTCAGCGACGACGCTTCTGGTCAGCTTGATTGCCTGTTTGATAAAAGCGCTACGCAAACTGACCAGAGCAATCCGATCCCATCGATCATGCGGCGCATATTCGTTCAGGCTCTCCATAACTTGGGAAAGTTTGAGTCGCAGACGCATCTCACCAACGGCTGTCGTGACTTCCAGCAGATCGGCCCCGGTCGATTCGACAATATAGACAGCAGGTAAAAAACCAGCCAGATAACGGAAACCGGCCATTTCAAGAGCCATTTTATCGGGGAAACCTTCTTTAACCAGAACAGCAGCAGCATCATTACAAAGCTGCCATTCGGCTTCGGGAAGAAGCTCCTTGAAATGTGTACGGAAGATAGTCAGGCGCTGACGGTAGTCTTTGACACAGTCTTTATCCAGCCGCATCGGCAAAGCTTGTTCAAAAATCTGACGGCACAAACCTGCCAGGGCTCGTTCCAGGCCCTGCAGCAGTTCATACTGGCGGGCTGAAGACATTTTGTTGTCGGCCGCCTCAACCTGTTCACGAATACCCGCGCCATTTAAAACTTCATCAAAGACCAGATAGGCGGCAACACCTTCAATGATGGTCGCTCCGGACTGCTGGACCAGGGTGTTTAAAAAAGCGCAGCCTGCCTGATCCACAACCTGGTTGGTGATCATGGTCGCAATAATTTCACGCTTCAACGGATGGTTTTTAATCTGTGCGTTATAACGTTTTCGCGTTTTTTCTGGAAAATATGCTTTAAGAAAATTCTGGGTCGGCTCCTGATCAGGGAGGTCGCTCTCAAGGAGAGTCTGGTAGAGATGCATTTTACTGTAGCCGAGCAGAATCGACAGCTCCGGGCGCAAGTAACCGCAGCCTCGGGCGGTGAGTTCTTTACGTGAGGGCAGGAATTCTCCTTTACGGTCGAGCAACCCGGTATTAACCAGACGCTCAGAGAGATCGATGAAAGGGTCGCTGTCATACTGACAACGCAGGAAGTCGAGCGAAAGACACTGGCTCTGCGTATAGTTGTTGGCCAGAACCATATCGCATACGTCATCTTCAACTTCCTGTAAGCGCAGGTTACGGGTTCTCTCTGTTTTGATGACACCGCTTTCACGCAAAGTCTGGAAGAATATCTTCAGATTAACTTCGTGGTCGGAGGTATCAACACCTGCGGAGTTATCGATCGCATCAGTATTGATCATGCCACCACACTGGGCGTATTCAATGCGCCCTGGTTGAGTCAAACCGAGATTGCCGCCCTCGCCAATCACCTTGGCTTTTACTTGCGGTGCGCTGACTCGTAAATTGTCATTGGCACGATCACCAACGTCAGCGTTCTTTTCATGGGAAGACTTGATGTAGGTGCCAATGCCACCATTCCAGAGCAGTTCAACCTCGGCTATCAACAGACGCCGGATCAACTCCTCGCCTTCCATAGTTGAATGTCGGACACCAAGCCATTTCTTGACCGCAGGGGAAAGCGGGATATCTTTCGAAGCTCTTTCCCAGACGCCACCACCAGCAGAGATCAGACCAGCATCATAGTCAGCCCAGGTCGAACGAGGCGTATCGAAAAGTCTTTTACGCTCCTGCCACGATTTAGCCGGGTCAGGATCAGGATCAAGGAAGATATGCATATGATTGAAGGCTGCCAGCAGACAGGTATGCTTTGAGAGCAGCATGCCATTACCAAAGACATCGCCGCTCATGTCACCAATGCCAACGACAGTAAAATCTTCGTTCTGAATATCTTTGCCCAACTCACGGAAGTGCCGCTTGACGCACTCCCAGGCACCGCGTGCAGTAATACCCAGCTTTTTGTGATCGTAACCAACCGAGCCACCACTGGCAAAAGCATCGCCCAGCCAGAATTTGTAATCGAGGCTGACGCTGTTTGCGGTATCAGGAAGATGTGCGGTGCCCTTATCGGCAGCTACCACGAGGTAGGGATCTTGATCGTCGTAGACCACCAACCCTGCCGGACCGACAACCTTTCCGGCAACCCGATTGTCGACCAGGTCCAGAAGACCACGCATCAGGGTAATATACGCCTGTCGCGAAAGCTCGGCCCCTTCTTCCCGGGTCGTAAACGGCGTCTTGACCACGAATCCACCCTTTGAACCGACCGGGACAATCAGGGCATTCTTGGTCATCTGTGTTTTCATCAGACCGAGCACCTCGGTGCGAAAGTCATCAGGACGATCGGACCAGCGGATACCACCACGGGCGACTTTGCCACCACGCAGGTGGATCCCTTCCATGGTTGCCGAATGGACATAGGTATCGTACATAGGGCGCGGAAACGGCATATCGATAACACCGATGGCGCTGACTTTAAACGAAAGGAAGTAATCCGGATCGTTACGACGCAGGAAAAAGTTGGTGCGTACAGTAGAGTCGATGAGATTGAAGAGACTGCGCAAGATGCGGTCTTCGTTGATGTCGCGAATCTGATCAAGCGCCTGAGACAAGTCCATGCGAATCGGCATCAGCGCTTCTTCCTCGCGCTGCATCGGATCCTGCCAAGCTGGATTAGGTTGAAAACGTGCCTCAAAATATCGATACAGGAGCAATGCCGCCTGTGGGTTGTTTAAGAGTGTGAACGCAACACGACGCTTGGTAAAAGGATTGCCAATCTGGAAGTAATAGTTGCGGTAAGCCCGAAAAACATCGATCTCCTGCCAGTCGAGCCCGGTCAGAACCATAAGACGATTAAGGTAATCATCTTCAATGGTCCCTTTACGCAAGCCAGTAAGAATCTCCAGCAGATTATCGCGCTGGTTAACCAGCGGTTTGGCCTCGGCGACACTATTGCGAATTGCAAAGCTTTTCACATAGACCGTACGGCCATCGACTTCGATAAAGAAATCGACTTCATCAACAACAGCCAGTGCCAGGTTTTCAAGGAATGGCATCAGTTCATTGAGGCAGCTTTCCTTGAGGCTATAGAATTGCAGACGATAAAATTCCTGACGCTCCTGGAACGGGCCCCAGAGGTCGAAACCATCTTCACCACTGGCAAGGAGTTGCTCGATAGCGCGCACGTCCCTGATGGCAAAGCGCGGATGAATCAGATCTTTGTACTCCTTAGGAAAAGCATTAGCGTACTTGCGCCACAGCTGCATACCATGGTGACTCTTCTCCCCTCGCAGAAACAGCAGACGCAGTTTCTCCTCCCATGGACGGGACAGATCCGTCAGCACCTTTTGCAAGGCATCGACATCAATTCTGACTTGTTCATCACGCAACACGACCCGGAAATGAATGCTGACATAGTCGGAGTAGAAATGGATCACTCGGGACGAGACATGCTCGGCAGAAAGGAACCTGCCGATATAAGACTCTATGCGCCGCACCGAATCACGGCTGTAATAATCGCGAGGCATAATGGCCAGAAGCGTAACACCGCGTAAACTGAGGCTGCGGGTCACGACCAACTTGACCGATTGCTGCCGTTGTAGGCTGACAAACGATTGCACCAATCTGTCAAGTTCCGCATCTGAGAGGAAAAACATCTCCACCTTGGGGAAGGTGTTGAATATCTCGACAACCTTACGGTAATCGTAGCTCTCGGAATGAACATGTTGACGTTCCAACGCAGACAAGAGTTTGTCTCTTAATGTCGGGATGTTGATGGCCAGTTCATTGACGCTGTTCTGAGAGAAGAGGCCAACAAAGAGATGCTCGATCTTTTTATCCTTCTTGTTAGAGTCACGGAAACCGAGATAGATCAGGTTGTCCTGTTGGTAGAGAGGGCTTTCCTCTTCCAGGACTTCAACCACCAGAGATTTTTTACGTTTAAAGAGTTTCTTTGCCACATCGGTCAGCGGCAATGACTTTTGAACCTTTTCCCCAGGTTTATGAGCATTTTTACCGTGGGGAATAAGCGATTGCGGCAGCCACCCGACAAAATCTTCCGCCAAACGAGCTTTTATTGAGCCGCCATTAGAAGCTGAAATTTCAACAGCTGCGTAACCAAAGCAGATAAAATTGCCGTTCAACAACCATTCCGTAAAAGCCTTTTTGTGAGTTTTCTTGGTTGCGCTCGAAATTTTTCTAAGCTTCGCCCCAAGATTTTTGCGCTGGCGGCCAACTTCCTGAGCAATCCGAAAAACCCTACTGATATCCTTTTCAATTATTGTGGTGTCAAGATCGCGAACCCCTTCGAACTGGATCAACATGAACGATTCCTGGGCTTCACCATCAGTCTTCTCTGTCAACAGAGTCAGCAGGCCATCACTACGTTGAGCAGTGAGAACCGGGTGTGAAATGATGATTGCTCGCTGCGGCAGTTGCTGCAGAATGTTTTTCAATGAGTCGACCAGAAAGGGGACATCCGGCGTATTGACCAGTAGAAATGAGGAGCCGGAACTCTCAGGCTGGAAGGAAGCAATCTTGACCTCTTCATCGCGGTGACGAAGAAAGTCTAGGAAAACCTTAAGCCATTCCAGCAACTCTTCGCTGGAACGCTTGAGAAGAACCTGTGAATGGCTGTAAACTAGTAACGCGTCAGCCAGAATCGACAGAGACTCAGCATCTTCACGAGAGGTCATGGTCTCTATGTGACGATGAATTTCCGCGATTCTGGCCTGGTGTACCTTACCGAAACTTTTGCCGCGTTCTTCAATGATAAGTTCCATTATAGCCTCTCAAGTATTAGTTACGACATAAACTTCAAGTTTATGAGATGACGGGTACATTTCAAGCCCTGACGGTGAAAAACATAGGGCGTTAGCACAGTCAATTATCAAGCATCACGATTTTTGCACTATTACGCAGTTCGGCGACCCACTCTTCTAACAACTTTGAACCTGTGTTCTTCTTGAGAAATCCGACAATTTTGCTGCGTGCCTCGTCAATCGTCGGCGGCGCCGGGATTTCATGTTCGAACACCTTGATAAGGTGATAACCGTAGGGTGTCTTTACGGGAGGGCCAACTTCATTAACGATTTGACTGAAAGCAGCATCGGCAAAGGTCGGATCAACATCCTCACGGCGAATATAACCAAGATCTCCGCCACCAGGTGCACTGGCACAAACTGAATGCAACTTGGCAATCTCCGCAAAGTCTTCTTGTTCCGCTTTTACTTTGATGGCTTTAGCATGTTCCAGGGCAACATCCGAGTCATCTGGGTCAACAGGCAGGAGTATATGGCTAGCTCTCACTCGTTCGTGGTCACGTAATTTATCAG
>DAOWJU010000074.1 GCA_030640215.1 Desulfuromonadales bacterium | reverse complement strand
TTACCGATGCCCTGATGCGCCGCACCTGTCGTCGGCCATTGGCCTGTGGAGACCTGAGTGTGACAGCGGGTATGGCAATTGGTCTGCTCTTTGGTAGTGGCGGCCTGGCAATCCTGCTTGCTGTCACTGGCACCGCCACAGCCCTGCTCGGGCTGGCTGCCACCGGCTGGTACCTGCTGGTTTATACACCGTTGAAACGAATTTCCTCACTGGCCGTGATAGCGGGCACCCCGTGTGGTGCCCTGCCACCGTTAATCGGTTGGTTGGCTGCCGGTGGCGACCCGCTCGATCCACGTCCCCTGACCCTGGTGCTGTTGATGGTCCTCTGGCAAGTTCCCCACTACTGGTTACTGGCTATGCCTGACCGCGATGAATTAAAACAAGTCGGCTTCAAGGTTCTGCCCGCGAAACTTTCAGCAAATCAGCTGCTGAATATCAGTCACTTCTGGATCCTCGGCATGGTCACCGCGACCCTGTTGTTGCCACCGATGCAACTGGTCCGTCTACCGCTATTACAAGGAGTAATAGCAGGTCTGGCTATTGCATTTGCGGTCTGGACAACACGAATTCGCCAGAAGACCCTTTTCGTTGAGAAAACCGCCTATAAACTCAGGGTTGGTCTACATATCTATCTCGGTCTGGTGCTGGGCATCATTCTTCTTAACGGCGTGTTGTCCCAGCTAAATCTCTGACAGATTGAGCCCCCCTGTTCTCCGACTGATTTACTCCGAACAGTTTGCCTGCTGTCCGAATAAATGCTAGAGATAGAGAACCGCTTAACGGATTTCTAGCAGATGAGAGGAATTATTAATGCGACTGGTTACTCGCGGCGATCTGGACGGATTAACAGCAGCGGTGCTCATCACCGAGATGGAGCAGGTAGATGAAATTCTCCTGGTGCACCCTCAGGATGTCACCGAGCAGAAGGTCGAGATTACAGCTGACGATATCCTTGCCAACCTGCCCTACGATCCTCGTAGCGGCATGTGGTTCGACCATCACGCCCACACGATTATGCCTGAAGGGGAGTACCAGGGAGCTTATGCGGTTGCGCCGAGCGTGGCCCGTGTGATTTACGACTATTATGCTTCTGACAAGCTCAAACGCTTCGCACACCTTGTGACCGAAACAGATCGTTTTGATTCCGCCGATCTGACCCGGGACGATATTGAGAATCCTCAGGATGTCATTCTACTCGGTTTTCTGATTGACCCCAGAACCGGCATGGGCGGCGATTTCAGGTCCCAGTTCAACAGTCTGGTGGAGAGGATCAGGACCAAAAGCTTAACGACGGTCATAAACGATGTCGATATCAGGGAGCAAACCACCGCTTTCAGACGTGATGACCAAAATTTCCGTGAATTCCTGCTGGCCCATTCCAAAGTGCATGACAAGGTGGTTGTCACTGATTTTCGAGGGATTGAAAATGTTCCGGTTGGCAACCGCTTCCTGATCTACTCCACCTTTCCCGACTGCAACGTCTCCCTGCGTATTCAGTGGGGTCCCGGCAAAAAGCTGGTGGCTTTGAATATTGGCCACAGCATCTTTGATCGTTCCTGCACGGTCGATGTCGGAGAGCTCTGCCGTAACTATGGCGGCGGTGGTCATCGCGGTGCCGGAGGCTGCGTTTTACGTCCCAGGGCGGCGAACCTTGCCATCAAGATTGTTACGGAGAAGTTAAGAAAAAACTAGCGACAGGAAGAAAAACTCCATCAATCATCGACCTGTTTACGTCCTCGCTTCTTATCCCCCTGCTTGCGTTTAGCATCAAGTCGACGGGCAATCGCCCCTTTACCGGGGCGGGTTGCAATCCGTCGGCGCTTTTTATGCGAGCGTGCAGCAAGTTTCTCCTCCATCCGCGCCATGGCCTTTTGCAGATTCTGATGCCGTGAGCGTGATTCAGTGGCGGTAACCACAAGGCCGGTAGGCAGGTGGATAATGCGCACTCCGGTCTCGCTGGTGTTGCGATGCTGGCCACCGGGACCGGAGCCGCGGAAAAAATCAATACGGATATCTTGTTTTTTCATGATAGTAACTATGGTTTAAAGTGAAAAAAATGGTTCAGGGAGGATCGGGCCCTACCCCTCCTTAACCTTGCTCCCTGTTGGACTACGTGCTACAAAATATAGCCATTCTCTTGAACTGTCAAAGCTGGAGGAAATCATGAACCATTTTGCACTCACTATTGTCGGTCGCGACCGTCCCGGAATTGTATCCCAGGTGACTGAGATTCTTTTCAACCAGGGCTGCAACCTCGCCGATTCGAGCTGTTCGATCCTCGGTGGCCAATTCACCATGATCCTGATTCTCGGTCATCCTGAGTTTACCAACCTCGCGAGTTTTGGTGAGGCCTTCAAACCACTGGAAGATGCCGACCTGACCGTTGCTCTACGCGTCCTCAAACCGGGCGGCGAAATTCGCCCACAGATCGATGGCGACATCTGCATGATTTCAGTCTACGGTGCAGACAAGCCTGGGATCGTTTACCATGTTGCGCAAGTGCTGAGCGAAAAACAGGTCAACATCACTGATCTCAACACCAAACTGGTCGGCACCGAAGAGCGACCCGTTTACGTTATGGTTCTTGAAGCGGTGTTGGCAGCGGGCGTCGAAGAAGAAGATGTCAACCACTGGCTTGCTCCGGTTCGCGATGAACTGCAGGTCGACATCACCGTGCGCACCATCCCGACGGTGGAACTCTGACCATGGCTGTCCGTTCAATTCTTTTATACCCAGATCCGATTCTCAAACAGGTGGCTGAACCGATTACAGCGGTTGACGAAACCGTTGTCTCTGTCATTCAGGATCTGGTTGACACCATGGTCGATTCCGGTCATTCGGTAGGCGTCGCCGCCCCGCAGATCGGCGTGCTGCGGCGCGTACTGGTCGTCGATGTCTCCAAAAGTAAACTCGGCAAGGATAACAATCACGGCCTGCTCAAAATGGTCAATCCCGAAATCATTGAAAAATCAGGTAGCAAGATGATGCGTGAAGGTTGCATGAGCGTACCAGATTACACTGGCAATGTAACCCGCGCCGAGTATATCGTCATCGAGTTCACTGATCGCAACGGACAGTTGCGTGTTATCGAAGCAAGTGGTTTCGAAGCAGTTGCCATCCAGCATGAACTGGATCATCTTGATGGCCTGCTTTTTCTTGATCGGGTCTCCAGTCTGAAAACCGATCTTTATCGCCGCAAAGGCAAGTGAGCCCAAGAGAGACACATGACAAAAGCAAAGCAGACGACCCTGGTCATGCTGCCCGGCCTCGACGGGACGGGCCTGGTCTTTGAACCATTACTGAAACAGCTGCCTGACGAGATCGACGCTCAGGTTGTGCGCTATCCCGCCAACCGCATGATGTCTTTTCAGGAGCATGTCGATTTTGCCCGCAAACAGCTCCCCCAAAAGAAACCTTGTGTGCTGCTGGCAGAGTCTTTTTCTGGACCGGTGGCTCTGCAACTGCTTGCTGAACCACCAAAGAACCTGGTCGGTGTCATTTTTGTTTCAACCTTTGCCCACCACCCAAGTCCCTTTATACTCGATGCTGGACGTTTTCTGCCGCAAGGGATGCTACTAAAACTCTTTTCAACTACCCTGTTCAGCCGTTTCTTCTGCCTTGGCGGAGCACCAGGGGATGCTGTCAATATTTTTCGTGAAGCGTTGGCAAGCGTCAAGCTGAAGGTGCTTTCACAGCGCCTGAAAATCCTTTCCGAACTGCCGCCACCGCCAGACACAACCTTCTCCAAACCGTGCCTCTACCTCCAGGCAAGCAACGACCGTCTGGTCGCGTCGCGTGCGATTATGCCTCTGCAAAAGCATCTGCCGCAGTTACAGGTTAAGCAGATCACTGGACCGCATATCATTCTTCTGGCTCATCCAAAGCAAGGGGCGCAAATCATCAGCGACTTTATCGCCACCTTGTCGGTAGCACAATGAGTGAGCTGAACCAACAACAGCTCACAGTACTACAGCAGAGTTTGCTGAAACTTCGCAAAGAGCTCCAGGAACTCCTTGAGAACTCCAGCGACGGTGCACAACCGGTCAGTCTCGATGAACCAATTGGGCGACTTTCGCGCATGGACGCCATGCAACAGCAGAGTATGGTTCAAGCGAACCGACGCACAACACAAACCCGGCTGACGCGGATTGAAGCCGCCTTGCGCCGCCACACTAATGACGAATATGGTTTGTGTGTAGAGTGTGAAGAAGAAATCGGCTACGCCCGTCTGCAAGCACAGCCGGAAGCACCTTTTTGCATTGATTGTCAGAGTAATAAAGAGACGAGGAACGCGTAGCGCGGGACGCGAACACCCTCTTTTAAATAACAACTCTTTTACCCCGTCCCGCGTCACTGAACCGATGAAGCGTTCTTCCAAAAACCGACTGACAGTCAAGGAACAGTTCCTTTTCCCAAGTGACACTTTGTTCGACAAGATTAGTCGTACCGTCTGTCAAGCTGGCTGTCTTCCACGTAAAGAGCTCTTCGAAGCCTGGGAGGTTGTCCGGCGAGTGAGACGGCGCTTTCGTGGCGGCCGCATCGTCGATCTGGCTTGTGGACATGGTTTGACTGCGGCCCTACTGCTCCTGCTTGACGATAGCTCACCGCAAGCTCTGGCTGTAGATCAGAACATTCCAGCCTCTGCCAAGCACCTCCAAGAGGTTCTGGTCAAAACATGGCCTCGACTAAAAGACCGGATTGAGTTTATCGAAATGCCGCTGCAAGAAATCCGCTTGGAACAAACCGATCTGGTCGTTTCGGTTCACGCCTGCGGGACATTGACCGATCTGGTGCTGGAGCAGGCAACCGCTGCTAAGGCTCGCCTTGCTGTTCTGCCCTGCTGCCACAATCTTGATGAGTCAGACCAAGGTGGTCTCGGTGGTTGGCTCGATGGACCTCTGGCTGTTGATGTGGTGAGAGCAAACCGGTTGAGAGAGAAAGGGTACAAGCTTTTCACCCAACAGATTCCGAGTGACATCACACCGAAGAATCGGCTGTTAATGGCTGAGCCTTAGGTGGCGACTGTAGAATTATTCATCTTATGGTTAAAGCATACAAACTTGTCACAGAATGTACCTTTCAGGCTCCTGCAAAAGCCGTCTGGGATGTCACGGTAAATGTTACCTCCTATCCGGAATGGTGGCCTTACATGAGTAATGTCGTCATACAGGGGAACGAAACCACACTACAGGAAGGTTCGAACATTCATTACACGATCAAAGGGCTCCTGCCACATTCACTGCAGTTTCAGACTCATGTAACTCGGTGTACTCCTTGTTCCCGAATCGAAATGACTGCCAGCGGCGACCTTGAAGGTACCGGCATTTCTTCACTGGAGGAACATAACGGCATCACCCTGGCCACATTTCAGTGGGACGTGGTCTTGATCCCTCCCCTGCTCAACAGTTTGAGCCAGTGGGGACTCTTTCATAAGATTTTTGTCTGGAATCATGATTTTGCCATGAGATCTGCCGTCAAAAACATGCAGAAGCGGGTGCATCATGCCATTGCTTAGGCTACTACTCATCTTTTTGATGTCCTTTTCTACAGCCATGGCATCCGAAGACATCCTCCAGCAAGCGGTTAAACAATTTCAAGCAATCACAAGTTATTCCACCACCATGCGTTCCTATGGAGAAGCGGAGCACGTCATCAACTACCGCTACAAAAAACCGGGATATGTGCGTATGGATTTCGTCAAGCCGCACAAAGGCGCTGCCCTTGTCTATCAGCCAACCACCGGTAAAGTGCAGTTGCGTCCCTTCGGCTTCAGTAAATGGCTGACCCTCACCATGAACCCCACAGCAAAACTGGTACGCAGTCCTTCCGGGCACCGGGTGGATGAGTCCGATATCGGTGTTTTACTGAATAATGCACAGAAGCTTGCCCAACAAGGTTCCCAGAAAATCTTGCGCGAGGAAACCAGGCAACAAACCACCATGGTTGTTCTGGAAATTATCGGGAAAGAGAACGTGCTTGTGGACGGGGTGCACCGCTACCTGTTATGGATGGATAAGAAGCTGAAACTCCCCAGGATTGTGGAGTCATATAACAATGAGGATCAATTGATTGAAAGCCTGTTTCTTGATGACTTGATCCTTAACCCGGAATTTGCCGAGATTTTCGATCTTTAATCAATCAATATATCTTGAGGGGTTTCGTTTCAATTCGGGCATAGCCATTGAAATTACCAAGTGTGAAAGTAGCAGTGCGCTGATCATTGATAAAACTATAATGGTTAATTGCCCATTTAAGGCATTACTAAAAAAAACCACAAAACCAAAAAAGTAGACAGTAAACCCTCCCGGCATATTTGCTTTCAGGATTTGTTTTTTTTCAGCAGGAGTGACTCCAAAGTTACATTTCTTCCCACACATCCAGCAAATTCTAGTCCCATACAAGAAACTTACGGTTGCTGTTACAAAACAAAATATGCCACTAACCATATCAAACATAAACCTGCCCTTTATTAAAGATGGCCAATCATACTCTCGTAGGATTAATTGTAAAGAATTTTAATCTTAATGCAGAGATGAAGGCATTTTAGTTGTCAGCACAGGAACCGGTCCCGGATTTACAGTTCCATTACTGCAACTAAACTGGCCGTCTCTTTGACCTGGCAGCCCGATTGCGATACATTTTTACTTACTTGCAGCTTGTTGGACAATCAATAAACTAGCAGCAGATTCGTTTCAGTCCTGATCATCCAAAGGGCTGTCTGGAGGTCAATTTGAAAGCACTGCAAATCCTGCTCGTCATCCTGCTCTGCACCACCCCTCTCTACGCCGGGCAGGCTCTTGTCCTGACGGAGATCGAGGGAATACAGGAAAAGATCTGGTATCTGCAAAGGGATCTCACGGCACAAAAGAGTTCACTTGAGAAGTATCAGAAACAGCTCAAGCTGCTTGTTTCGAAAACCGACAAGCATCAACTCGATCAGAACGAACGCCTCACTGCCCTGATCCAATCGACCACCAACCAGAAGAACGAAACAAGGCAGACAGAAAGCGACCTGAATAACCTGACAGAGGCATTAACCACCCTGAGCGAAGAGGTTAAGCAACAAAACCGCACCATGCTGGAGCAGACAGGCAAGATTGACAGGCTGGAAGGGTCACTGCAAGCACTACGGGCAGAATTTGCCGCGCAGCAGGCAAGTAGCGACCAGGCCATTACCGAAACCAACCAAGCCCTTGCTGAAACCCGCTCACAGCTCGACACGTTGAATCAAAACACTGGCAGCCGTATTGAACAGATCAGCCTCTGGGGAGGTGGTGCGGCGTTATTGTTGGCTATCGTAGTGACGATCAGCCTCGTTTTCCGCCGGAACCCCGCAAAGAGAACGTCCCCCGAGCGGAAACCTCCAACCAAGCATGAAATGTAAAGGACCTATAAATCAGGATTTAACGCAGAGGCACAAAGAGTACAGAGAAAAAGCTAACTGTTTTTTGGTTATAGAACCGAGAAATAAGGGGCGACAGATGTGAATCTGTCGCCCCTTAGAAACTGTTTCTTCAGCATCTCAAAATCGCTTCAGCATCTTAAAGAAGTCGTCAATCCGCCGCCTTGATAAACTCAACGATGTCGTGGAGAGAATCCTCCGCCTCTTCGTACGGCACCTGACAGGTTCCGACCACCTTGTGGCCACCACCGCCATATTTGAGCATCAGCGAGCCGACGTCAACAGTAGCAGTCCGGTTCAGGATGCTGTACCCCACCGAGAAGGAAACAAACTCGCCGTCTTTGCCATCGATCATACGAATAGAGAGATTCGCTTCCGGATAAAGCGAATAGATCAGAAAACGATTTGATGGGGGTGCCATGCCCGCGATACGGAAATCAGAGATCACGACCGGTCCATCCATCCAGGTGCAGGTTTTATAAAACTTCTTGGCCTTTTCAGTACTTTCGAAATAGAAATCAACGCGTTCCTTAGTATCCGGGTGCGCCAGAATTTCGTCGATAGACATTTCACCGATCATATCAACCAGGTCACGACAGAATTGCAGGTTACTGATAGTGTATGCCTTGTGATAACCAAGACCGGTGCGTGGGTCACAGAGAAAACCGAGCAACACCCAGCCGGTCGGATTAAGGATCTCATCCTCAGTCAATTGCGCAGAATCAACCTTGTCGACATATTTGAGAAGTTCCTCGAACTTGGTAAATTTTTCCGCACCGTAGTAATCGCAAATAACCCTTGCGGCACTCGGTGCAAGCTTGCTCAAACCTTCGTAGCACCCTTCAAGATCATTGCGTTCCAATTCGCTGGAGTGATGATCGAACCAGAGTCCGCAACCGGGAACAAAAGGCACGTTGGCCAGGATGTCATTCTCAGTCACAGGAACCTTGCCATCCTGCAGATCCTTCGGATGAGCGTAGACCATCTCCTCCATCAATCCGAGTTCCTTCAACAATACGGCACAGCAAATACCGTCGAAATCGGAGCGGGTCAGTAGTCTCATGTAAGCTTCTCCTTGCAGCGAGTGGCAACTCACTTTGGCAATTTCAATATTCACATTATATGAGCGGCAGTCAGGACTTGCAAGCAACTTAAACAGAGCGGGCTGTCAATTCATCAAGGGTTTCGGCGATGGCACGGGTCATAGTAAAGTTCTGATTCGTCGACAACCTTGCAAGGTTTTTTCGGGAACGGCCAGTACCAACAAAACCTAACGCCCGCACAACCGCCAGGCGCAAGGTCAAAGGAATCAAGCGTTTGAGCGGAGGTGTCGTACTTTACGCCGCATCTTCAAATGTGTAGATTGACACCGAGATTGCGGCCCACTGCACTGTGCATAAAATTGGCGGTTTCTGTCCAGAAACTATTTAGTCCAGATTCTGCAAACAAGCGAGGACTTGCTCGCCAGCCTTATTGGCAGCATTGACACAATCGTTAAGACCGATGCCAGAGTACGCATTACCGGTCAGAACCAGACCGGGGAGACTTTTAAGCCGCTCATCGATGGCAGCCAATCGGTCGGCATGGCCGACGACGTATTGGGGAATCGCGCGTTGATGACGGAAGATTCGAACAAAGTCAGGCTCGGCATCAATACCCATGATCTTTTTGAGCTCTGCCATAGTCCGTTCTTTAACCTCGGCATCACTTAAATCAATGGCTTCCGGGGTGGTGGCTCCTCCCATCATGGAACGCAGCAGCACGTGTCCCTCCGGGGCGCGTTCCGGGAAAATACTCGAATCCCACAGGGTGCCAAGGATTTTACAACCCTCATTCTTCGGGATCAGGTAACCAAAGCCATCCAGGTCACGGGCGATTTTTTCCTGTTCGTAGCCAAAACAAATAATGTTCATTGGTGCATAGGGAATACCATCAAGGAGTTCAGAGAGCTCACCATCGACAGCCCAGGTGAGCTCCTTGAGGACATGAGCCGGCGCTGCCGAAACAACCACATCGGCATCAAAGTTGGAACCATCGGCAAGGCGCAGCTCCCAACCACCGTCGATCGATTTCAGACCAGTCACAGCGTTGCCGGTCTGAACTGTTCCTTTGAGACCCTTAACGGTGCCATCCGTCAGTTCCTGG
>DAOWJU010000313.1 GCA_030640215.1 Desulfuromonadales bacterium | reverse complement strand
CCTCTTGTTGCGGGGTGGAGCAGTCAGGTAGCTCGTCGGGCTCATAACCCGAAGGTCGGAAGTTCAAATCTTCCCCCCGCTACCAACAAATAAAGGGACTTGCGTTTACGCAAGTCCCTTTCTGTTTTAGTGTACTTAACTAACGATTAGATCGCTCCTTGCAGAGCTTCTCCCGGCCGAGCATTCCCTGCCGACTTTGCATTCCCCCCCAGCAGATTATTGATTAGGCCAGACCCTTGTTGATCAAGCACTCTACCGATATCCGTCTGCGTCAGGATACCGCTCATTTCACCGAGTTCGTCAACGACCAGCAAGCGTCTTATCGACTTCTTCAGCATTAAACCAATAGATTCGTGAGGTGCCGTCGTCAATGGCGTTGAAACAATAGAAGGGCTCATCACAGAGCTCACGGGGACTGCTGAAAGGTCAACGCCTTTGGCGATACAACGAACAACATCCCGCTCTGTGAACATGCCGACGGGACGACCGTTCTCCATCACCACGACACAGCTCACCGATCGACGTGCCATCAGAGACAAAGCATAGCGAGCGGGCACATCAGAAGCGACATGCAGCACTCTCGAAGTCATCAACAAAGAGACATCATTGATGCCATCAAAAGCTTTTTCCTGAAGAGAGCGCACCAGATCTGTCTGGGTAAAGATCCCCACCATATCCAGTTGCGCGTCAAGTACAACGAGATGGCGGATTTTATGCTGACAGAAAGTCTGGTAGGCCTGGGCAACATCCATATCTTCAGAGGCGGTCATAACCGGTTTGTTCATGACCTCCTTGAGCAACAGATCAGGTTGCCCAAGCAGCCAGTTGGCCGCAAAAACCACATCCCGTTCGGTAAGAATGCCTATCGGCTCATTGTGAGACAGAACAATAATGCAGCTGATACGCCGGTCGCTCATGATCTGCAAAGCTTCCTGTACAGTTGCCTCGACCTCAATGGCACAGACAGGGTGCGTTGCAAATTTGCCAATTGTTTGTTTCATGTGACCCCCAAAACCTCTTGTCGGAATTGAACTCAGCCATTCACCGGTAACAAACAGGTGATTTGCCCGGCTTTCTGGCAAAAGTAACGAACATTACGGCTTTTTCATTATTCTGCAAATTTGGTTCCATTCGTAGCGATCAAAATCACATTTACCCTGGCAGTCGCAAATCAACGACTCACAGCACAGAAAAAACCTGCAGCGTAATCTCAGTTATCTCTCTGTGATTGCGTAAAACGTAAAAGAGTTTAGAATTGCAGTGACAACCATCTGGGAGTCTTCTTTCAACATTAAGTTTCCGATTTGGAAACCATCCATTGCGTGTGCTGGCGTCTTGAAGATCTAATTTACGGGTTTACTTATGACAAAAACATGGAAGTGTGAACTTTGTGGCTATGTCCACAATGGCGACGAAGCACCGCAATCTTGTCCTGTCTGCGGTGCAGAACAGAGTCATTTTTCAATATTAATTATCCAGACCTCGGCTCCACAGAAACCTGTAGCAGAAGCTTGGCAATGCAGTATTTGCGATCATATCGCCCACGGTTCTGCGCCACCGAAGTTCTGCCCGATCTGTGGTGCAGCTGCCGCACTCTTTCACTCCTACGAAGTTACAGAGGCTTCTACAACGCCTGCTGACATTCGTAAAGTGGTCATCCTCGGTGCTGGCATCGCCGGACTGACAGCAGCTGAAGAGGCGCGCCGCCAGGCTCCCGAAGTCAAGATAACCCTCGTCTCACGGGAACCGGTTTTGCCCTATTATCGACTTAATCTGACTCGTTTTCTGGCTGGTGAGGTTGCTGAAGAGGATTTATTTATTCAGCATCAGGACTGGTTTGATGCGCAAAAAATCGAATTCATTACCGGTGAAGCTCAGGAGATTGATTGCACCGCTCGCAAAGTCACCTTGCGTGACAACAGTCAGCTTGATTATGACAGGTTGATCCTCACCAATGGTGCCCACCCCTTCATTCCACCAATCCCAGGTGCAAATCGCGACGGAGTCACGGTTCTACGTACCCTTGAACACGCACGCAAAATGATCGATGGTCTGCGTCCCGGATCCCGGGCCGTCTGTATCGGTGGTGGTCTGCTTGGCCTGGAAAGCGCTTGGGCAATGCAACGTCGCGGGGCTGACGTTACCGTACTGGAAGGCTTTGGCTGGCTGCTACCGCGCCAGTTACCGCCCACTGCAGCGGCATTGCTCCTTTCACATCTGGAAGACCAGCAGATGGCGATTGAATGTAATGTCCAGGTCAAGGAGTTCACCGGCGATGAAGCGGTACGCGG
>DAOWJU010000029.1 GCA_030640215.1 Desulfuromonadales bacterium | reverse complement strand
CTGCGACCAGAACCACGCGTCCGTTGCTGATAGAACGCACCGGGGTTCCAGTGGGGCTCCTGAAGTCAGTACCGCTATGCGGCGACTTCGGCTTGCCGTTCATCACCCTGCGCTTGCCGAAAACACTGCTGACCGGATCATCAACCGGTCGCGCGAAAGTCGTCCAGAGCCGTGAGGATCTCAGGTCATATTTGCTTTTGAGAAGGTTACCCTCCCGGTTGATTCGGACGAGATCCTGTTTAACCGGTGTCACCATTCGTTCTGGCAGCGTTAATTTTTCCTCTGGACGATCTTTATGATCAACACGCAACATCAATTCCGCTGCCGTTGTCCGACCTTGCAGATCAACCAGCGCTGCGACCAGTGGGTAGTCGCCAGCAGGGGCATCCAGGCTGACGGGCAACAAGGCCACGGCGCCATCAGGGTCGGGATACAGATAGAGGACTTCATTCCGGAATCGCACCACACCAAAAGAGAGCGGTTCTCCCTGCCAGTACAGCACCGCCACTTCGCCGTTGTTGACTTGCGGGGAGAGCAGAACAAGCTCACCGCACCAGGCTGGCCACGTGAAGAGCAAAGAGAGACAGAGCGTAAGAACCAGACGCATCACGAATCGACATCCTCCACCCGGGTACGTGCCTGACCATGAGAGAAGCGTAGCCAGAGACGATCACCCGGTTCAAGCTTTTCCGCTGAGACCAGACCTGAGCCACCCTGTTCGTGACTGGCGATCACATAGCCCCGGTCTAGCTGTAAAAGCGGTGACAATGCATCCAGGCGGCCAGCAGTCATTCCCAGACGATCAACGTATTGACGCATCCTGGCGCTCATGGCCAACGAGAGCCGCTGTTCAAGATCAGCGATATTCTCAGGCAGATCGGTAAAATCACGAGAGATCAGCTTGAGTCGCCCTTCAAAGCCAGTAAGGCGTTCGGCAACCAGGCTGAGGGACTGGTCGATACGAGACTGCAAACGTATAATGAGATGATCGAGATGTGCTTCCAGTTCCTGCCGGTTTTTAGCAACCAGTTCGGCAGCGGCGCTCGGCGTCGGCGCACGCAGATCTGCAACCATGTCAGCAATAGTGAAATCAGTCTCATGGCCAACCGCCGAGATGACCGGCACTTCAGACGCGGCGATTGCCCGGGCGACAACTTCTTCATTGAAGGCCCATAAATCTTCAAGCGAGCCCCCTCCCCGGCCAACAATCAACACGTCGAGTCCGCCATACTGGTTCAACTCTTCGATCGCTTTGGCAATTTCTTCCGCAGCACCGTCACCCTGGACTCTGACCGGCTTCAACAATAATCGCACATCAGGGGCACGCCGCTGCATGATATTAAGAATGTCATGAATCGCTGCTCCGGTCGCTGAAGTCACGATACCTACTGATTGTGGAAACGTCGGCAGAGGTTGTTTACGCTCTACGGCAAAGAGGCCTTCGGCGACAAGCCTCTCCTTGAGGGCTTCAAAAGCCGCCTGCAACTGCCCCTGACCGCCACAAGTCAGGCTGTCAACGACCAGTTGCATCTCACCCCGGGCGGCATAAACAGTCACTGTCCCTGAGCAGACCACCTGCATACCATCACGAGGAGGACTCTCCACCAGTCGATTCCGGCTGCGAAACATAACCCCTCGCAACTGCGAACCGCTATCCTTGAGTGTGAAATACCAGTGACCCGATGCCGGAGCGGCAAAATTTGAAATTTCACCCTCCACTGTCACCGTGACAAAATTAGTTTCCACAACCTCCTGGAGCAAAGCGACCAGGCCACTGACCGTTAATTTTCGAGGTACCTCAGTCACGTGCTACCACCCATATCTTGTGGTTTTTGTTTGACTTTCCATTAACTTACCCCTATATATTGGCGACGCTGAATCTGCAAAGGGGGCCTATGTCTGCACCATATATTGTCACAATTTCAAGCGAAAAAGGAGGGGTTGGCAAAACCACCCTCGCGACCAATCTGGCGATTTATCTGAAAGCCCTCCATGAGGACCTTCCGGTTACCCTGCTGAGTTTTGACAACCACTTTTCCGTAGACCAGATGTTCCGGATCAACCGCCAGCCTGCAAAAACTGATGTCAGTGGACTCTTCTCCGGCAGTAACCCTGACGACTTGATTGAGACCGGTGAATACGGCGTCCAGTTCATCCCTTCAAGTGATCAGCTAAATCTGTTACGCCGGGAGCTTGATGACCCGACAAAATTGGCGAAAGCTCTGGCCAAATCCAGCCTTGGCGGCATCGTGATTATTGATACACGACCTGACCTGGATATTTTTACCCAGAACGCCCTTTATGCCGCTGACCGCGTGATTGTCCCGGTCAAAGATGCTCCATCCTTGGACAACTGCCGACATATTTACGATTTTTTCAGTTCTCATGGTCTATCCCGCCGACCATTGCGCATCCTGCCCTGCCTGGTAGATGGCCGCATTCACTACGACGGTCCTTTTAGCGATCAGTACCAGTTGTTAAAAGCCTATGCAATCAACCGTGGCTACCGCTGTATGGAAGGCTATATCGCCAAAAGCCCCAAAGTTGAATCACTCCACACCAATCCCGAGGGAAAAGTTTACCCGGTTCTTACCCACGGCCGCCATACCACAGTGCATGTGCAAATGACCCATATCGCACGCCAAGTCTACCTCCACTCCATCGACACCGAGTTACGGCGCCTGGATGAGTATCGCATGGAGATGGTCCATGTAGAGGAAGAACACCAGAGCGCTTACGAAACACGATGTAAAGATCTGGAAACCGGCTGTCTGGTCTGCGGTAACCCTCTGGTGAACAAGGGTCAGGTTGGTCCAGCCGGTTACTTTGCCCAGAGTTCTGACCAGAAAATTTCTGGCTTTATCGAGGAAGAGTGCTTTACCAAATTGGTCTTCCGCTATTTTTACGGCGCAAAACGCGCGATTGAAGCGCACGACCCTATCTGGGACTTGTTCCGCGAGTCAGCTCAGCGCTCTTTTTTCCTTTTGCAACGCGCCCCGCATACCAAGAACTTCTATCAGCAGAAACTCTCCTTCTATCGCTTTGATGATAACGGCCTGGAAATCTCACATAAAACCATTGAGCTCCAGGAGTTTGAAAAGCGTTTGCTCTCCAAGGAGCGCTCCGACCTCTTCCCTTTGCTCGAACGAACTCTCTTTGACAATCAGGGTCGTCTCAGCGATACGTTCCTTTTGCTGCGCAAGGTCAGCTCCGACCTTCCTGAAGAGATTCTCTACGACCAGAACTTCACGAACTTTGCCGCGATCATGACCAAAGTCAGCACTCAACTACCCTGATCTAGAGACTGCTTTTGCAACAACGTTGAAACGGGCACAATCGTGATGCCCCGTTCTACCAAGCCAGGCAACTCTCTCCTCAATGCTTCCAAAGTCTCAGGATAAGGGTGGCAGATACCTATCGCCAGGCCCTGCCTGCGCGCTCTGCCTTCCAGACGTCGGATTTCTCTGACAATCGCATCAACCTCAGCGACATTATCAAGAAAAACGTCCCGATCCATTGTCGGCACTCCGTAGCGGTGCGCCACTTCAGACACCTTGGAACGTCCCGTCGTCCGGCTGTCAATAAAGAACAGTCCCTTCTCCTGCAGACTCTCCATCACTGGCGCCAAGGCTCTGGCGTCCTCGGTAAAACGCGAGCCCATATGATTATTGGAACCTGACACGTACGGAATCCTGGCGAGAAGCCGGTCGAAACGACTGCGAATTTCGGCATCACTGTATTTAACAAATAATGCCTCAGTGCCAGGATTAACGGCAGGATAACCCTGCGGCTCCATCGGCGCATGCAGCATGACTTCGCGACCGGCGGCATGAGCCATTTCCGCGACCTGAACAGCCTTAGGTTCATCAGGCAGAATGGAGAATGTCACTTGCTGGGACATCGAAAGCAACACCTCAGCCGTATAAGTGCTGCGCCCAAGGTCATCCATAATAATCGTCAACAGTGGACCATCAGGGACCTCTGGCACAGTCGGAATAAAATGGATGATGATTTGCGGTTGTCGGTTTTGTACAACGATCAGAGAGTTCATCTCTCTCAGGCGCACAGCATAATCGCCCGGGATACGCTTCAATCGTTCTTGAAAGCCAGCAATCAGCTCTGGGGAAGGGAACTCACTTTCAATTGTGTAACGAGCAGGCTCATGACCGAGGTCACGCTGAACATCACGAGTCTCAACATCGAGTGAAGCGAACAACTTTTCAATCTCAGCATGAACCTTGCTGGCATAATCAATCGGTGGCCCTGGTGTTGATATGACCACAGAGACTGGCGGGACCACCACTGTCTGTGGCTCTTCCTGCATACGAGCGAGTAAAACCAGGCTGATCACAGCAAAGCCAGACAACACCATGAGTATCAGCAGGAATCTGTTTTTTTGGAAAAAGGCAGGGCGCCGCTTCTTCGAGCGGCGCCGCTTAGTTTGTTTCGTCATCGACAATTATTCTCAGCACGCCCAACAATCAGGCTGCTTTCATCCCCTGAAAAATGTTCCAGCCTTTAAGTAAATCAAGAGCCCGCATCAGCTGAAAATCGTTGCGGGTCTCTTCATCTAGATCGATGTCATTCTCTTCTGTGACCGTCTCGCCGTTACTTTCCGTATCGAAATGGTTCTTCAAATCTTTCTCGCGGAAATGGTTGAGCTCCTTTACTTCCTTGATTTCGCTCTGTAACACTTCAATATCAGGAATGATACCACGGGCCTGGATAGAAGTGCCATTCGGCGTGTAATACTTGGCCGTGGTCAGGCGCAACCCAGAATCATCGCTGAGTGGGATAATTGTCTGAACGGATCCTTTGCCGAAGCTTTGCAGCCCCATGATCACAGCACGGCCATGATCCTGCAAGGCACCAGCGACAATCTCCGAAGCACTGGCGCTACCACCATTGATCAGAACGACTATCGGGTAATCTGGCTCGGTTCCGCTGCGCATAGCAGAAAACTCCATTTGCGCGTCATCCTCGCGCCCCTGAGTGTAAACAATCAGCCCCTCCGAAAGAAACTGGTCAGAGACCTCAACAGCCTGGTCAAGAAGCCCCCCGGGGTTGTTGCGTAAATCAAGAACCAAACCTTGTAATGAGCCGCCATTCTGCTCACGTAATTTATCTAAAGCTTTAGCAAGATCTTCACCGGAATGTTCCTGAAACTGAGCCAGGCGAACATAGCCAAAACCTTGCTCGAGGGTTTTCGACTTGACGCTTTTCACTTTGATGACTTCTCGCTCCAGGGTAAAGGGCTGCGGCTTTTCAAAACCTGAGCGCATAATATTAATAGTAACAGGAGTCCCCGGCGCACCACGCATCAACTGCACCGCTTCCATGATTTCCATATTTTTTGTATATTCGCCCTCAATTTTCAGAATATGATCGCCCGACTGCAACCCTGCTCGTGATGCGGGCGTATCTTCTATCGGTGCAACGATGGTCAGAACACCATCACGCAAAGAGATTTCAATGCCAAGCCCACCAAATTCACCCCGGGTATCGACTTTCATCTCCTTGTAAATCTCAGGAGACATGAAACCTGAATGCGGATCAAGCGAAGCCAGCATGCCATCTATCGCACCATAGACCAGCTCTTTGATCGTCACTTCCTCGACATAACTGCGCTTGACGATGGTCAGAACATCGGTAAAGAGTTGCAACTCCTGATAATCGGTGCCAGCACTTGCTCTTGGCACCTCAATGCGCCCAAAAGAAACGATACCGAGCAGCAAGAGAAACGTCAGTGAGAGCAGAAGCATGGATAACTTGTTTTTGAACATACTGGCCTCCAGAATCTTAACGTGGCTTTAACCAGTCGGCGGGATCAATAGGCTTCCCGCGCTGGCGGATCTCGAAATAAACCGCGTCGCGGCCTTCGTATCCTGAGTAGGCAATCACCTCAGCAGCCGCGACGAAATCTCCGATCTGCTTGGTAAAACGCGCTACATGTGCGTAAAGAGTGTAATATTTGCTGCCGTGATCGACAATCATCAGCTTGCCATAACCACGCAGGCTATTGGCGAAGATGACTTTACCCTGTGCTGCAGCCTGCACAGGAGTATCAACAGTAGCTTGAATATCAAAGCCGTGGCTCTCTATGAGAGTGCCGAGGTCACCATGGCGACTGGTGCCAAATCCGACTTTGAGTTTACCGGGGACAGGCCAGAATAAACGTCCCTTTTGCGGCAAAAGTCCCTTCAAGTTTTCAGTATAGGGTTGCGTTTGCTCCGTTTCAAGTGTTTTGACCAGTTCATTGAGTCGAGCCGCTTTGGCACGCAATTCCCGAAGCATGGCGTTGAGGAGTTTCGTATCTTTTTTCACTTCTGCAAGGAGAACTTTTTTACTCTTTCTGGCCTTCTGCAGAGTTTTTTCTTCCTTGCGTCGACGTGACACTACGCTTGACTGCTGCTTGCGTAAAGCTTCAAGCTCGCTCACTGCCACTTGATGGTCTTCAACCTGTTGACGATAAACGACGAGCAACTCACGGTCATGACGAACCATTCTTGATAAAAATGCATATTTCTCAGCAATGTCACGCGGACTTTCCGTTTCAGAGAGCAAGGCTTTGATCAGCCCGACTTCACCAGTTTTATAGAGCACGACCAGACGGTGACGGATCTGCTGTTCCGTTTCATGCTTTTGTCCCTCGATCTTCTTGAGAGACTGACGTTGTTTTTTCAGACGATCGGAAAGGTCAGATAGCTGCTGATTGCTGCTTTTTGTCAGACGCTCGATTCGGCGTGTCTCCACCTCGAGACGTTCAAGAGCTTCTGCCAGTACGCCACTCTCGGTTTTTTTACCGCGCAACCCCTTCAGAGTTTCATCAATCTGCTGTTGAATCTGACCAAGACGTTGCCGACTCGCATCCAATTCTGCCTCTGCGGCAGTAACTGCAGAGCTTGGGACAAGCAGAAAAACCAGCAACAGCCCGCAAAGCCCCCGACCAATCATGCCCGGCAATATTTTCATGATGATCCGAAACGAACAAACTTACGTAAAGCAAACAGGCTACCCAACAGCCCGATGAGACCACCACCGGCAACCAGCAGACCCTGCCAAACCGGTGGCAAGAAGTGGATTGTGTCGATCCCGGTAATCAACAGCAGGCTACCCAGACTCTTTTGTAGAATCACCTGAAAAACCAGAAAGCTCAAGCCCAGAGCGGTCACGCCACCCAACAGGCCTTGTAGAGCCCCTTCAACCAGGTATGGCAGTTTAATGAAGAGTGAAGTGCCGCCGACCATAGCCATGGCTTCGAGTTCATCTTGTCGAGCATAAAGTGTCAGTTTGATCGTGTTGGCAACAATCACCAGGGCCGCGAAAACCAGAAAACCTCCAAGCGCTGAGCCAGAGACTCTCAACAGAAGCAGAAAAGCTTCCAGTTTCTCCAGCCAGCCCTGACCATATTGCAGGTCATCGAAGCGGTGGTCCTTGCGCAATCGTTCAACAACAGTGGCAAGCGCTGATTCACTGTGCCAATCGTCGGCAAGTGAAATTTCCAGCGATGCGGGCAAGACATCGGCACCAAGCCCTTCGATCAGATCAGCATCATCACCCAGACGTTCAGCGAACCGTGCAAAGGCGGCCTTGCGGGAGATAAAGTTGACCTTTGCGACCTCGGGATAGCTTTCAACATCCTTGATCCAGCCCTTGATGATCTTCTCCTCCGGAACATCATCGAGGTAGGCGACAATCGCCAGGTTCTCGTTCCAGGAAGCGGTCAATTGCTGAACGTTCAGCACTGCGATAGCAAAGAACGCAAGCAGGGCCAGGGCAACGGCAACTGTGCCAATAGACGCCAGGCTCAACACCGGGCTTTGCCGCATATTGCGCAGAGCACGTTTCAGGAAATAACCGGCGCGCAAGATCATCAGAACTGTCCTGCCATATCGGCAGTTCCCTTGAAAAGAGGCAGATCATCCATAGCTAGACTGCCGGCATCCAGCGAAACAATCCGCCGTGGGAACTGGCGGATCAGACCACGGTCATGGGTCGCCATGATAATCGTAGTACCACGCGCATTGGCATTTTTAAACAGCTCCATAATATCCAGAGTCACTTCCGGGTCGAGATTACCAGTCGGCTCGTCAGCCAGCAGAATCAACGGATCAACCACCAGGGCTCGCGCCACGGCAACCCGTTGTTGTTCGCCACCGGAAAGCTGTAAGGGGTGATGGCTCAGACGATGCTCAAGACCAACATTCTTGAGGGCCTGATAGACTTTTTTGCTAATTTCAAAACGTTTGTATCCCTGAATTTCGAGAGGGAAGGCAACGTTCTCGAAGATAGTGCGCCGTTTCAACAATTTGAAATCTTGAAAGATAATGCCGAGATTGCGGCGCAGATAAGGAATGCGCGCAGGTCCAAAGCGGGTAATGTTACGACCATTGACCAGAATCTGGCCACGCGTTGGCCGTTCTGCGCAATAGAGTAATTTGAGCAGGGTCGATTTGCCAGCTCCAGACGGCCCGGTCAGGTAGACGAATTCACCCTTCTCTACTTTAAGGGTGACATCGCTCAGGGCGTTCTGATCACGCTGGTAGGCTTTGCTGACATTGAAAAGCTGGATCATATGCAGTTTTCTACCAGTCCCGGTAGGGAACACCGTTCAGGCCGACCAAATCGCTGCCGCTGTAAACGTTCTCCAGACCGCCCTCGGCAAGTTCCCCTTCAAGAGATGGAGTCGGCGGGACTTCTTCCCAAGTATCGTTGGCCTTGGTGAAGGGGTCACGGGGGATGTCACGAATATATTTGTTGTCAACAAGGTCATCCAGCGACTCTGGATAACTGATATGGTCGGCAAAATAAGCATCGATGGCACGGCGCATCTGGTAAAGGTCTTCCATCAGCACCGCCTCGCGAGCCCTGATCAGGTTGCGCTGATAATTCGGCACCACGATGGTGGCCAGGATACTGATAATGGTCATGACAATCAGCAGTTCGATCAGGGTAAATCCCCTCTGCCGGGTTTTATTGCCATGCAAACTCGATTTTTTATCTGTCAAAATCATAGACTTCACCAGGTATTGTAAGGTGTACCGTCCAGAGCCAAGCGCGAACTCTGGGAATAGACATCGTAGATATCGTCGCCGCTGTAGAAGGTTGAATCCGGATCATCCTTATATGAGCGCAGCCCCCAACCTTCGTCATACTCATCAAAAGGGTCCTTCGGCAAACGCCTCAGGTATTTGCGTTTATAGGGATAAAGACCTCCCCAGTCACTACCTTCGATCAATACTTCAAGCTCTTTCGGATAACCGGTCTCATTGATCGCCGCAATAATCTTCTTTTCTTCAACGGCCTTGTCAAAATCTGCTTTATAATTATCGATCGCGGTGCGAATATCCCGCAGGGAGCGTTGCAGATCCAGCTCCTTACTACGCGACGCCGTCACTTCCGCCATAGGGATAATCACTGTGGCGAGTACAGCCAGAATGGCCATGGCCAAGATCATCTCCAGGAGAGTCAGGCCTCGCTGTCCCTCAGACTTCGACATGTAAAGCGACAACCTCAACGGACTTCGATTACGACCGCCTCAGGGACAACCTGAAGCCGGACTCCTGCCGGATTACGGAAATTGATCCGGTTGATTTCAAGCTTGGCCAATCCAGTGGCAATCGGTTTGAAATTCAGGTGAAACAAGTCCCCCGATCCGGACGCGCCCTTACCACCAGCCCCCTGTTTATAACCGACAATCACCTGCCCTGTCGTACGGTTGGGACTGCTGGAAAAGACCGTTGACTGATCACCCTGCTTGAGGAAAGTCCCTTCGTTAATATTCACCAGTTCGAGAAGGGCCGGGTCATAACTGACAAAGAGCGGCGCGCTGTAGAGTTTTTTGGCATCACTAACCCGCACAACGACAGTAAACTCCTTGCCCTGCTCAACTTGTCCTGGCCCATCAAAATTGATGACGGTCGGGCCCTTCTTTGGTATTTCAAGCACGACGGGAACACCGAGTTCCTCTAGCTCCTCTATTATTTCTACTGGCACAGCTTCTTCAGCAGGCACAGCTTCTTCAACAGGTAGAGCGGTCTCTACTTGCTCGGCAACCACCGAAGATTCTTCAACCGCAGGTTCGACAACGGCAGCTTCTTCAATCGGAGAGAGCATATCAATATCAACATCAACACCTAGTTCCGCACCAGGCGTTTCAATCGCCAGCGGCTTAACAGCAGGTGCCATCTGCAGCTTGGTGGCTTCTATCTCACTCATCAGTGGTTGCGCGAAAGCTCCGAAATTTGGACCGTTTTTCAAGTTGTCTTCGCCACCAGACCAGATCGTCGCGACATCGGCATCAGGGACATCCACCTGCCTGATAATATACGGGGTAATTGAAAGAAGAATCTCACGCTTTATATCCTCGCTTGAGTAACTGCTGAACAAGGAACCAAGAAACGGGATTTCTCCGAGGAAAGGAATTGTGGTGGTAGAGTCTTTGGTTGATTGTTCAAACAGTCCACCAAGGATGGTTTGCACGCCATCTTTTACAGTGAGCACAGTTTGAGCATTTGTGGTCTGAATAGTCAACGCACGTGTCCCGGAGATTTCAACCTCCGAGATCACCCGACTTACCTCAAGAGACAGTTTAACTTCAATCGTATTGTCTAACTGAATAATCGGCTCTATGTCGACTTTCACGCCGACATCTATATATTGAACATTCGCTGTTGTTGAGGTGTCTGTGACTGTGCTGGTTATAACCGGTTCTCGCGTGCCGATATGAACCTTGGCTTTCTCTCTGTTTCTCACCCGAATCTTGGGACTTGCCAGGACTTCTGAGCTCGCCAATGCTTTTTTGAATTCAAATGACGCCGTTGGCACCGTAAAAAACGTCTGTAAGTTACTCAAACTTGACGCAAGGTTCTCATTGCTACCACCAGATCCGAGGGTACTATCAAGGATTGACTTTGACCCGGGGTTTGAAAAGCCCAACCCCACTCCATATGTCGATAATTCCGGGCCGAAATCCAGGATGTCTGCATCGGCGACACTGACAATCTCCAGCGCAAACAGGACTTCCGAGTTTTCACGATCCGCAGCAGCCAAAATCTGTTCAGCAAGCTTGATAACTTGCGGTTTATCACGAATAACGATGGCATTGCGTTCTTCGTGCACATAAATTTTACGCAGTTGCAGCATGGTACGCAGCAGATTCACAGCCTTCTTGGCATCAATATGTGAGAGGTAAAAAGTTTGAATAATCTGATCTTCATACTGTTTGGATTTCTCTCTGCTCTGCGGATAAATAATGAGCGTCTTACTGTTCAAGACTTTCTTGTTCAGGCCATTCATCTGCAGGATCAATTCCATCGCTTGAGCAAAGCTGGCTTTTTCCAAAAGGACAGAAATCGATTGGCTACGAATTTCTTCATCGAAAATAAAATTGAGGCCACTCAGCTGAGAGAGAACCCCGAAAACTTCTTTGATATTGGCATCCTTGAAGCTCAAAGTGATGGGTTCGGTTGAAGCAATATCCAACTCAATTCCGTCCATAGAAACCGTACGCAGGTCGCGATCAATCAAGTCCTTAATTGCCAGAGCGCGCGCATTATTGGCATCCAGTTTAAGGGCTTCATTGATCGCTTTTTCCGCAAGGTTTAATTTTTTCTGGCCATAAAAGTTCGCTCCTTCTTCAGCAAGCGTCTGTGCATTGATCAATTTAAGCAAATTATCCCGCTCTTGCGCCGCAATTTCAATACTCGGATCAAAGCCAAGTGCGAGCCGATACTGTGCGACTGATTGTGTAAGCTTACCCTCTTTTGCAAGTTTGCGCGCTTGCTGGACATGATGACCAGCGGCACGGGTTCGAGAAGAGATCATTTTTAATTTATAGACCTTGCTGCTGGGCTCCAATTCATGGGCTTCGAAGTACTTTTCAACCGCCTGGTCATAATTGTCTTCGGCAGCAAACTGCTCAGCTTCTTCAAAAGCCGAACGGGCTTCCATGGAGGTGGTACAACCACCCAGCCAAAGAGCAGTAATGAGCAGGATGACCCACCCGACAAAACGGATCTTATTGGTTCGTGCCATTGACTTTTTCCTCCAAAGCATCCCCTGCAGCAGGGAATTCAGCTTTCTGCTCTTCTTCGGGACTATTTTTTTCAAGCGGTTTTTGAAAGGGATTCTCAGTTTTCTGAGGTGCCGCAGGTCGCAACATTCTTCGTTTCGGCGTAAAAGTTCGTTGACCTGGTTGACCTGGTTGACTTGGGGCTTTCGCTGCTGGCTCAATGTGCACCGGAGCACTGGCAGAGGCATTCAACTTCTGCTGATCAATCAACGGTATCTCGACGAGGCCGTCACGGCCAGAATGGCGTACTTTCAAAAGATTACCCTCGATGGAATCAACCTGGAATTCCTGATCATCACCAAAGTTCTCTCCACGTT
>DAOWJU010000256.1 GCA_030640215.1 Desulfuromonadales bacterium | reverse complement strand
CCAAATGGGCACAAGTGCAGTTTTCGATTTGGAAACGAGCAATTTTTCGCAAGGTCAAGGAAATCAAGCGCCCAGATTAATCAAGTCAAGCACTGAAGCGGAGGCGTAGCACTTTACGCCGCACAATCAAATGTGCAGATTGACGCAGAGATTGCGGCCCATTTCATTCAGAAAGAAATTGGCCGTTTCCGGACGAAAACTAACGAACAATATAAACAGAACAGTGGGCCTGCAAAGAAATTTTCGTGGACACGCTGCCTAGAAGAGTACGCTTCATACGACCTTTCCCGGAAGAGCCAACCACAATTACATCACAGTTTTTCTCCTCAGCCAGCAGCATTAACTCTTCAGCGGGATCACCATACACAACCAGCGACTCCAGCTGAGCATCAACTTCCCTGGCGGCTTTCTCGACCACGTAGAAAAGGCGGTCACGTTTTTCCTGCCAACCGGGCATTTCATCAGCAGGCTTGTCGGGGAAAAAGTCCGTAAAGGAGGGTGTCTTCATACTGGGCAGGACCATAACTGCATAGAGCTGGCTCTTGAACTTGGTTCCGGATGCCGCAGTGAGGCGGACAGCCTCTTCTGCGGCCTTATCGGATTGCGGTGAACCATCAATTGCAACGATAATCTTTTTTCTGAGTGTCAGCATGACGCACCGTCCCGGAATCCCCACAGATGAAAGTTCATTAGCCTGGATTTACCTGCCTGCCACTGATGTGTCAACTAGCAGTTGCGAGAGGCTATTCAAGAAAAAATGACTAATCTATTTGACTTCTATAAAACACTATTTTAAAATTAAAAAAAATGTAGAATACAAAGAGGTCTACAAACTTCGGCCACAACCATTTATCACAAAAATATCCATTCTGTCTTGACAGCCTCCAGCTCTTTAGATAGAAGGTACTGTTTGCAAAAGATGAAGCGTCTTATCAATTATTAATTAAGGATTTTCAGACAATGGCAAGAAAAGAAAAGTCCGAATATATCATCCAGGCAGTCTCCCACGCGCTGGACCTGCTTGAGCAGTTCCATGACGATGTGGATGAACTCGGCGTGACTGAACTCAGCAAACGCCTGAAACTACACAAAAACAATGTTTTTCGACTCTTGGCGACCCTCGAGTCGCGCGGCTACATCGAGCAGAACAAAGCCACTGAAAACTACCGACTTGGGCTCAAGGCCCTGGAACTTGGTCAGACCTTCATTAAACAGATGGGCCTGTTGCGCCAGGCAAAACCGATCCTCGAAAAGATGACTGCCGAATGCAACGAAACTTGCTATGTTGCCATTTTCAAAGAAGGTCATGTGGTCTATCTCGACATGGTGGAAACCGACATGACGGTACGGGTCGTCTCACGAGTCGGCTCACGCCTGCCATCCTACTGCACAGCCGCTGGCAAAGTTTATCTCTCTCATATGTCTGAAGATGAAATCAGCGAAATCCTGCCGGGAGAGGAATACCAGACTTATACCGAGACGACCATCAAAACGCGTACGGCACTCAGGGCAGAACTTGAAGAGATTGCTGAGCAAGGCTACGCCATTGATAATGAAGAGCTTGATCTTGGTGTTCATTGCGTCGCGGCGCCGATTCGCGACTACACCCGACGGATCGTCGGCACAATCAGTATTTCAGGGCCGAACATGCGGCTGGGCAAAGAGCGCATTGTCAACGAGCTTGTTCCTCTGGTCTTAAGTTCCTCCGAAGAACTCTCGACACGCCTTGGTTATCATAAATAGCAACAGCTACAGCTTCGATTCTAAAGCCTCTGCATTTCTGCGGAGGCTTTTTTGTTATACACGCCAACAGCAGGAATTTTCAGGTCTGAAATCATCATGATTCATCACACTGATATCGCAGTTAACACTAAGCTTTGAAATGTTATGCTTTCACGGAAACACAACAATAAATAAGGGTACTTAAGAGATTATTGATGAAACGTCAAAACCCGCCAATCGACTGTTCTGAGACCCATTCTGGCTGCCAGAATCTCCGTCGTGATTCACAGAGTCAGGGCGTTGTTGATCAAGACAATCTACCCTTCATGCTCTGCCCGCCCGGTGCCAAAACGGCCGTATTGCTGGTTCACGGCTTTACGGCAACACCTTGGGAAATGCGCCCCCTTGCAGAATTCCTTGCGGAGTCGGGTATTGCCAGCCTGGCTGTTCGACTTCCCGGACACGGAACCTCGCCTGAAGATCTTGCTGGTTGTCGCTGGGAGGAATGGTCCGACGCCATCCTTGATGGTTATCAGATTCTCAGTAAGGATTTTCAGGCCATTTACGGCATGGGAATGAGTACCGGTTGCCTGCTCTTATTGACGATGGCCCAAGCAAAACAATTCAAAGGGCTGGTGCTTTTTTCACCATATCTGCGCGTTCTACACAGGTTAGCCCCTTACGCAGGCTGGCTGAAGTGGATCCGACCCTACCAGGTAAAACCAGCAGATGCGGAGTTGAATGAATGTTACTACAACCGTAGGCCACTTGCTGGCATTCATCAGATCAATCGACTGTTGAAAACTGTTCGCAGTCAGTTGCCACGTGTCGTCTGTCCAGTCCTGGCTTTTAATGGTGAAGGGGATCAAACGGTGGATATCGATAGTGGCCGCCAACTGATGGATTTACTGGGAAGTTCCTTCAAGATTTACGCAAGGTACGGCCCTGAGGTCCCACATGTCCTGACCCAAGAAGAAAATCCGTATTGTGGAGCAATGTTCGCCCAGGCGACGAATTTTGTTCAGGAGCTCGAAGCCCCCGGCTCTACAGTCCGGGTGAGATAATCGTTCCTGGTGAGATAATCATAAAGGGCGGCAACCATAATACGGGTCTGCTGCAACGACCCGGAGTTATCAATGACGAAATCAGCCTTCTGCACCTTATCAGCCTGTGGCCATTGAGCGGCAACGCGTTGCTTCGCCTCGGTTTCACTGAGGTCTTCTCGCTGTAGAAGCCTTGCCAGTTGTAAATCGGGGGCGACGACAACCACCAGCACCTGATCAACCCGACTTTCAGCTCCCGCCTCAAAAAGCAGAGGAGCTTCATACACGATCAGGTCATGTGGCGAAAGAGTCAATTCAGCTAACCGACATTCGGCAAGATGGGCAATTGCCGGGTGCGTGATCGACTCAAGCTGGCGCCGGGCAGTCGGGTCAGCGAAAACCTTTTGCGCCATCACCTCACGGTTCAGACTCCCGCCCGGTGTCAAGATATCCGCACCGAAGGTATCGACCAGTTTGACCAGAGCCGGGCTGCCGGGATTGACAACCTCCCTGGCAAGCAGGTCAGCGCTGACCAGAATGGCGCCGCACTCGGCAAAGCAGTCGGCAACAAAGCTTTTTCCCGAAGCGATGCCTCCGGTAAGGCCAAGAGTCATAACAGACCCTCCCCCTGCAATCGGCCATTCAGGAGCAAAGTTACCAGCGAGATCTCAAGCATTGTTTTCTCCAGGAGAGAGGGTGACAAGGGACATCTTTCCGGTCGCAATAAGACGACAACCCACAACATAATATCATCTGGCCAGCCTTTGCAAAAGGATTGCATGAGCACTTATTGGTCAAAGTGATTCATCCCACAAATAAAAGAAGAAAAAGTAGACAGAGAAGAAGTTCTCAGGACTGGTCAAAACGTATAAAATCATTTAGAATGTTCTGAGTTTTCTCATTTGGTGCAGAACAATTCAGAATATGCAGGTACTGGAAACCAGAACATGCAGAATGACAACGAACTACACAACCTGATTGCGACGGCTCTCACCGGATTGGTTAAGCAGATTAAAGCCATCAGGTACTACCCAGCCAAGCACCCGGCCTTACAAGCAACGGCAGAGGAATGCCTGCGCAGTTTTGAACCAATTTTTACCGGCGGCAATCATCTCTCCTTGACGGTGCGCAAAGAAGGCTTTCTCTTTGACGACAGCCAGATAGCCAAAACCAATCAGGTTCTTGTGCAACTCGCCAACTTTTGCTTTGCCCGCCGCATTCAATATTTAACATTCCTTCCCGATCTCAACAGCAGCGACCTGCACCACTTTGTTCATTACCTGCTGCTCGATCCACAAATCATCCAGAAACAGGGTGGCATCCAGATTATTCTGGAAAAAGCCCGTCTGACCACGATCTGGACCAATGTCCGTGATCTGGATGACATTCTGCAGCGCAAGGAGGAGATTGAAGAGTTGCCCGAGGAAGAGGATTTCGATCCGGCTGCCGTCCTCACCGAAGACGACGATGCTGATGAGAACCAGGCTCAAGCCGACGCGATGAACATGGAAACACTCCTTGCGAAGATGGAACAGGAGCAGGTTGATGCTCGTTTCCAACGATTCATACAGGAGCTGATTCCGCTGTTACGCCTGCAACTCGTCGACGAAAGCCGCGGGCTGGTATTGCGGGCCTTCCTGCTTTTCTGTCGCTGCGCCACCGGCAAGCAATATTCTGAAGAACGTAAACAAGATGCAAATCAGGCCCTTGACCAGTTGGCGACTGAAGAGATAACCAATTATCTGGTTGCCTACATGTTCGCCACCGAGACCAATCAAAAGGATCGCAACACTCTGGTACAGATTCTTACCTTCCTGGGCAGCAAGATTGCCAACCGCTTGATGGAAATTCTGGCCAACGAGAGTTCAGCACCAAAACGCAAACTATTGAATGAAATTCTGGCCCGTATCGGTCAAGCTGCTCTGCCAATCATCTATGAATATCTAAGTGATGAACGCTGGTATGTGGTGCGCAACGCCATTGCCATACTCGGCGACATTCGCAATCAGGGATCGCTGGCACAACTGACTCCTTTGCTGCAGCATGATGACATCCGCGTGCGCCGGGAAACCATTCGTGCCCTGACCAAGATCGGCGGTAATCGGGCAATCAAAATTCTGTTGCAAACTGCGGCCGCTGACGACCAGGAGTTACGCCGTCAGGCGATCATCTCTCTGGGAGCTATTCGCGCGGCCAGCGCCATACCGACCCTGCTTTCACTCTTGAAAAAATCAGACTGGAGCCAGCGAGCGATTGACCTCAAAAAGGACACTATCCGTGCCCTCGGCGAGATTAAGGACCCTGAAGCAATTCCTGAATTGACCAAGATCATCAGCAAAAAGAGCTGGCTGCACCGTCAGCTTAACGACGAGCTCCGTACAGCAGCAGCCGCTGCCTTGGGTGACATTGCCGACGAAAACACACGTAAGGTGCTTGAAAAAGCCACCCATGACCGCACTGCGGCCGTTGCCAGGGCAGCAGCCCATGCCCTCAAGCAACTGGACAAGGCAAACACATGAATGTTGATGAAATAAAACAGGTCGTGCAGGTTCTGGCGGCAGCCATAAAGGGGCTGCGTCTCTACGCTGTCGACCATCCAGCCACAGCCAAGCAGGTTGAGACCTTGCAGAATGGCTTATTCGGCCTACTACAACACAAGAAGCTGATCAAGATGGGCATCCTGGAGGGAACCCTTTTCGTCGAAGATCATCTGTTCATGCAGGAGCTCCCGGCCGCAGAAGAGATTGCCAAGTTACTTGAGTCCCGTGAGCTGGTCGGCTTTGAATTTATGGCCGGGCTCTCTGCCAACGAAATTCAGTCTCTCTTGCACCTGCTGCACTCAGGCGGCGGCAAGGGCCAGGATTTTGCCGACGCTCTGGCGTCCCAAGGCGTTAAGAACATCCGAGCCGTTGCAGCGGAAGATGATGACGATGACCAGCAACCTCGCAAGGTGTACCGCAAGGCGCTCAAAGTTGTTGACCAGATTTTTCAGGACGTCCGCATGGGCGAGATCCCCTCCTCGGACGCAGCGATCAACGTTGTCAAAAGTATGGCCCAACTCACCATGACGGAGCCCCATGCCATGCTGGCCCTGTCTATGCTCAAGGATTACGACAACTACACCTTCACTCATTCGGTCAACGTTTCTGTCATTGCCCTCGCTATCGGCCGAGCCTGTAACCTCACAGAAGAACAGTTGAAGACCCTGGGCCTTGGTGGGCTGCTGCACGACCTGGGAAAACTACGCATCGATGTTGGTATTATTACCAAACCGGGTCGTCTCACCGACGAAGAGTTTGACACGATCAAGGAACATCCCGATTTCGGCGCCAACATCATTAAAGAGATGGAAGACATCACTCCTGAGGTCATGGAGATTGTTCTCGGCCATCACCTGCGCTACGACCGCTCCGGCTATCCGGCAAAAGCAGCTGGCAACATTTCCTCACCGCTGGTGGAGATCACTGCCATTGCCGACGCCTACGATGCCATGACCACCCTGCGTTCTTACCAACGCCCCTTTACTCCACGTAAGGCCATAGCAAGGCTCAAAGAGATCTCCGGTACTTCACTGCACCCGGAATTTGTCATGCACTTTATCGACTCACTCGGAGCCTACCCTGTAGGCAGCCTGGTGCGCCTCGATAACAACGAAATCGGCCTGGTCACCAAGGTTGACACAACGGACACCAGCCTGGTCGATCTCAAAGTGATCTTCGATCCTGCCGGCAGTCTTCTCGAAGAACCGTTCATGTTGCAACTGCGGCCAGATCAAACACGCCGCATTGTTGCTGAAGTCGACCCGCAGACCAAGGGGATCGATGTGACCGATTTTTTCGACCTGGACCCACCACAGTAATATCCGCAGACAAAAAGGCCGAAAGATTTCTCTTCCGGCCTTTATAAATTTAGACTTTTCTCGTTGCCCGTACCGCTTTACGCGTCACTGGGGCAGCCCCACCCTATCCATTCAGCGGCAACTCGCTTAAGGCCTGCACAGCAGCGACCCGGACCGTAGCCCGGCCATCTTTAACCAGTTTTGTCAACGGATCGGAGCTATCGGGAGAACCAAGGCGGCCAAGCGATCTGGCAGCACTGGCGACCAACTGCTCATCATCATCGCCGAGCAGAGATACCAGGTAAGGTGCCAGGCGGACATCATCGAAATGGCCAAGCGCCTCAGCGGTATGCACACGTACCGAAGGCGAAGGATCTTTGAGATGTTTGACAAGGCTGTTCAGT
>DAOWJU010000187.1 GCA_030640215.1 Desulfuromonadales bacterium | reverse complement strand
TCATGACTCATCGAAGCGAGCAGATTCTCTTTGACCTTTTCAAGCTCCTTGCGCTCGGTCACGTCCAGAGCGACCTCAAGCCGCACCAGTCGGCCATCTGTCCAGCGGATTGCTTGGTCGCAACACTCGTACCAGCGTTGGGTCCTGGTGTTGAGGAACTCCCGGGTGACCGGGTTGCCAGCTTCGTCATTCTCAATGAGTTGCGAGTTTGTACAGAAATCACACGGTTGCCCAATGCCCTCTTGCAGGTAATGGTAACATTTACGCCCTTGCCAATCCTGGCCGAAAAGCTCCATGGCAAATTGATTGACATAGAGCAGTTCGTAGCTCTCAAGGTCAGCAACATAGACAACAGCGCTCATTGAATCGAATATATTGTTGAGCTGTTTGCAGCGATCCTGGGTGTCCTGTTGCATTCTGTCCTGCTCCTTATAACGATTCTGTTGTAAAGCCAAGAGCTTTGAGCTGCATTAACAACTTCTCTGGTAGTGGACAGTTGATCTCAACGGGTTGCCCTGTCTCCGGGTGTTTGAAGGAGAGATGATGACAGTGCAAAAAAGGCCGGTCCATGTCGCTGATGACTTTGCCACGATAGCGCGTGTCGCCAACGATTGGCCAGCCAGCAGTTGCCAGTTGATAACGTATCTGATGGCGCCTGCCGGTGATCAGCTCCATTTCGAGCAGGCTATACTCGTCGCTGGAAGCGACTGGCCGAAATCTGGTCAAAGCTTCTTTGATGTTTCCTTTGGCAGGGACAGCAGAACTCAGCTCGCCTGGCGAAGTTACGCGGCCTTCAACCAGTGCCAGGTAACGTTTGGTTGCCTTGCCGTCCATGATCATCTGCCCAAACTGGCTGATCGACGCATGTCCTTTGCCGAACAGAGCCGCCCCTGAGGTGCCGATATCCAATCGTTGGACCGGCGCGACCTGAAATTTTTCTCCGCGCAGACGAAGAAAATCCTGTACATGCCACAACAGGTTGTCGTCATGTCCATGAGCCCGGTGGATGGCAAGCCCGGCGGGCTTGTTGACCACTATGCACTGTACATCTTCGTAAAGGACTTGCTCGGGTTGAATACGTGACTGCTCGAGACATTCCAGCCAGCGTTGTGACATTTTGACAGCGACGGTTTCACCTGCACGCACAGAGTGATCTGCTTTGACAACTTGACCGTCGAGAGTCACTCGTTGCTTTTTGCAGAGCTGTCGCAGGAAGGCTTTTGGTGCTGCCGGAACCCGTAAAGAAAGAGCCTCAAGCAGGGGAAGGTTCTCCTCACGGAGATTGATTTGCCATTCGGTTATAGTCATGTTCCTAAGATAGCTGGTACAGCATTTTTGAGCAACCGTCAGAATGACAAAAATCACACTGTTTGATGCATTAAATCTCCTTTACAGTATTGCCAGAGCTTGCTAACATCACCGGCTATTAGTGAAAAAGTGTAGTGGGACTCTCTCTGCTCCGACGTCTATTCCCCATGAAAATAAAGAGTATTGAAATCACAGGTTTTAAGTCGTTTGTCGAACGAACTATTTTAGGGTTCGACGATGGCATTACGTCGATTGTTGGCCCCAACGGCTGCGGTAAGAGTAATGTCGTCGACGCGATTCGTTGGGTTATGGGTGAGCAGAACGCTCGTTATCTGCGCGGTAAATTGATGGAGGACGTCATTTTCGGCGGCAGTGAAAGTCGCAAACCGCTTGGTATGGCCGAGGTCTCTCTGATTATGGACAATACCTCCGGCTTGGCACCTGCCGCTTTCAGAGAGTATGCCGAGATTCAGATTACCAGACGACTCTACCGCAACGGTGAGAGTGAATATCTACTGAATAAAACTCCCTGCCGTTTGTTGGACATCACCGAACTTTTCATGGACACCGGGGTTGGTAACCGCGCCTATTCTATTATTGAACAGGGCAAGATCGGCATGATCATCAATGCCAAGCCCGAAGATCGCCGCAGCCTGATTGAAGAAGCGGCTGGTGTCACCAAATTCAAGGCCCGCAAAAAAACCGCTTTACGTAAAATCGATGCGACTCGTCAGAACCTGTTGCGCCTTGGCGACATCGTCAGTGAAGTGCGGCGGCAAATGAACAGCCTGAAACGGCAGGCTCAGCGTGCTGAGCGTTTCAGAGGCTTCCGCGAAGAGTTGCGTGAGCTGGAATTACAGTTCGGTCTGCGTCAATATTCGACACTTCAGGAAAAGGTTGTACAGGTTGGCAACTCTGCAAAAGAGCAGACGGACCAGGTTGATACCGTGACCCGGCAGCTTGAGCAGGCAGATCTCGATCTGGAGCAGGCCCGCCTGAAGCATGTCGAACGCGAGAAGGAAACCACTCAAGGTCAGACTGGAGTGTTTCACCTTACCAGTGAAATCCAGAGGATTGAGAGTCGTCTTGAATTTGGCAGCAAAGAACTTGAGTCTCTTGATCGTCAGCAGGAGAAAATTACCGCGGAGTTGGCCGAGATTGATCGGCGACTGTCGTCTGCCGATCTGGAGGAGGCTGCTTTACGCCAGACCCAGGAGGACCAGGCCAGGATCTTTGCTGATGAAGAGATACGCCTGACCGAAAGTGAAGGCATTCTGCTCGATTTGACCGAGCAGGAAGATACCTTGGGCAGGCAACTGGACCAGGCCCGCCAGAAGCTTTATCACCTGCTCGCTGAATTGACCCGCATGAGCAGTCAGCAGGAAGAGGCCGACCGGCGACTCGCAATCCTGGCGGACCTGACTGAGCGTAACCGTCACGAGGCGGTGGCGGTGACCGAACAGCTTGATCGTCTGCAGAACAGTAGCAGCAGCTTGACCACTACTCTTGAAACGATTGAACAAGAACGAGGGTCCCTCGTCCAGAAGCGGCAATCGTTACAGGAGAGTCAAGCCGGTCTCAAAGAGCAGGTGGAACTGGTTGAAAATGAACTGTTGCTGCGGCGTGAGGAGTTTAGTCGCCATCGTTCACGGCTTGAATCACTTCAACAGCTGGAGCACAATCTTGAGGGCTATGCTCGCGGCGTCAAGACGCTGCTCTCCGATGCGCAACACAAAGCGCGCATGAAGGGTATGGTTGCAGATATCCTTGAAGTGCCAGCTCGCTACGAAGCAGCAATTGAGGCTGTGCTTGGCGAGCGTGTGCAAGCTTTGCTGCCTGACTCTCTGGAGAATGTTCAGGAAGCATTGGCTTTCCTGCGTGATAATGAGGGGCGCTGTACGTTTCTATTGCCAGAATGTCAGGCCTCTGCAGCGGAGAAAATGCCGGGAGGTAAACCACTGGCAGATCTTTTGCCGGGCCATGCAACTTTTCAGGATGCCGTCTCGCGCCTCCTCTCCGGAGTTTACCTAGTTGATGATTTGACCCGATATTTTACGCAAAAGCTGCCCTTTGGTGTCACGCTGGTCACCGAAGACGGCAATATGCTCACGCATCGGGGTGAGGTGACAGGTGGTGGTCGTAAGGCCCTTGACCAAGGTCTTCTGCATAAGAAGCGCGAGATGAAAGAGCTGCAGAAGCAGGTCAGGAGCCTGGATAGTGAGGTCTCCAGACTGAATCAACGTCGCGAAGCGTTGCGTGAAGAATCCCAGTCAACGGAAGTTGCTTTGCGTCAGGCTGAGTCTGACCTGCACCAGCAGGAAATACGTGTGGTTGACAGCCAAAAGGATCTCGACGGGTTGCAGCAGGAGAACACCCGTCTTCAAGAGCGTATCGAGGTCTTAAGTCTGGAAGAGGAGCAGCTGCACGAAGAGCACGAAACTCTGCAGCGAACTTTGCAGACTTCATCCAGCACGCGTGTCTCGAGCGAAGGTGAAAAACGCGAACTGGAAGCTCTGGTCGCTCGTCTTCAGGAAGAGCTGCAGAGTCTGCGTGAACAGGCAAATGAGGCGCGCCAGGGAGTCACAAGTCTGAAAGTCAGCCTGGCAAGCTTGCGTGAACGTGAAGAGAATAGCCGTAATGCCTTGGGACGTCTGGATGGCTTGCGTGAAGACTTGCGCCAGCGTCAGGTGACACTCAAGCAGGAGACTGTGGAGGCTGTCGAAAAACAGGCGGTACTGCGCAGCGAAGCTGAAGAGCTCAAGGTCAAAATGGAGCTTCTTTATCACAAGCGCGTCGAACAGGAGAGTGCGCTCACCGGTTTGCGGGAGCGCTTTGAAGAAAGTCGCCAGGATATCGAACGGCGTGAATCCGAACTCAAACAGTTCCGTGCCAGGGCCCATCAATTACGCGAGGAATTATCTTCCCGGCAAATGCAGAGTCGTGAGCTGGAGTTGGAGATCGAACATATGCGGCAAGCGTTTCTTGAGCGCTACCGGATCGATCTGTCTGAGCCTGATGTTGCCGACAAGTTTGATGATGCCTTTGATGAAGTCGCTGCCGCAGAGCGCCGCGATTATCTGCAGAATCGCATCGACGATATAGGCGAAGTCAATCTGATGGCGATCGATGAGTTTCAGGAGCTTGAGGAGCGTTATACCTTCCTGACCGTGCAGCAGGAGGATTTAGATAAATCGCTGGAGGGCTTGCAGTCGGCCATTGCTAAAATCAATCGGACTACCCGCAAACGCTTCCGGGAAACATTTGATCTGGTCAACGCCAAGTTCCGTGAACTCTTCCCGCAACTGTTCAATGGTGGTCAGGCTGAGTTGCGTCTGACTGATGAGAATGATCTGCTTGAGACCGGAATCGAGGTAATTGCCCAGCCGCCTGGCAAGAAGCTGCAGAACGTGACCTTGCTTTCCGGTGGAGAAAAAGCTTTGACAGCTGTCGCCATGATCTTTTCTATTTTTCAAATCAAGCCGTCGCCGTTCTGTCTGCTCGATGAAGTTGATGCGCCATTGGATGATGCAAATATTGGCCGTTTTAACGATATCGTTTCGACCATGTCCAAAACATCACAATTTATCATCATTACCCACAATAAACGGACGATGGAAATTGCCGACAACCTCTATGGTATCACCATGGAGGAGCCCGGAGTCTCCAAGCTCGTCTCTGTGTGTATGAAAGAGGTCGCCTGAGCCGTGCCGTTTAAACCCTTGCTGAATTTACTGATAGAACGAGTCCCCGGAGCTCAAGGTGCGATTGTTGCCGACTGGGAGGGAGAAGCTGTCGATCAGGTCGGTATTATGGATGACTACGACCTTAAAGTTATCGGTGCGCATAAAGGAGTTATCCTCCACAGTATGCGTGATGTGGTCGATCGTCTCGGCGATGATGAACTCAAGGAAATTATTATCACCACAAAACAGGCGCAAACTTTGATCTTGCCTGTGACCAAAGATTATTATCTGGTACTGACTCTAGATCGTTCGGATATGTTGGGTCGCGCATTACTGGAAGCCCGTCGTTGCATCCAGGCCCTCTATCAGGAGATTGCATAAAGCAAAAGCTATAAGGCTTTAGATGTTTACAAAAAAGTCTGTCATCACCGAATGATTCTATCGGGGATCCATGGTTTTAAGGTCTGGATTCCCAATTATACCCTCGAGAATGACAGTATTTTATAATGCTGAATAGTTACTAAAATTATAAACCCTACAGCTTTACAGCCTTATAGCTGTTTTTTTAGGATAAATTATGAATTTCGAACTCTGGCTGAATAAACTTTCTGATTTTCTCGTCGAGGCAGGAATCCCCCCCGAACATGGGCCCATGGCGGCCTTGGGTCTCGTCTTTCTCAGCATGACGCTATTGTCTCTGGTCTTTGTCCTTCTGTTGTTGAAAAGAAATTACCGGTCCAAAGGTGCACAGGTAGAGATGACTGCCGAACCGGTTCTCACCGAAGATGAGGCTGAAACAGAAGCTGGTCCTGGGACTGAATCTGAGACTGTTGATGAAGTTGTAGAAGAAAAAAAGCCCTCTTCGGCAGAAGAAGAGTCACCACCGGTAGAAGCTGAAGCAGCCCCTGGTGAGGAAACTTCTGTGGCAGCATTGCCTGATGAGGAAGAACCGGGCAGCCTCTTCCAGAGGATGCGTCAAGGATTGGCCAGGACACGGAGTTCCCTGGTCGACCGCATGGACAGCCTGATCGGTAGCCATACCAGCCTTGATGATGAGTTTCTCGAAGAGTTGGAGGAAATCCTCATTACCGCAGACTTTGGTATGCAGACGACCCAGGAACTGGTGCAGGCTCTGACTGGAAGACTCAAGGAAATTGAGCAAGGTGAGCCCGGTCAACTGTACCAGGTGCTCGGAGAAGAGATTCGCGCTCGTTTACAAGCTGGTGAGCCGGATTGGCCGACTCCCGATAGTGGTCCTCTGGTGATTATGGTCGTCGGCGTCAACGGTGTTGGTAAAACGACGACGATTGGTAAGTTGGCGAAGCAGTTTGTCGACCAGGGCAAAAAGGTTGTGCTCGGCGCCGGAGATACCTTTCGCGCGGCAGCAGCCGAGCAACTTGAGGTCTGGGGAGAGCGTGCGGGGGCAGAAGTCGTCCGACATGTCGAGGGCTCCGATCCTGCGGCCGTGGCGTTTGATTCTGCCAAAGCTGCGGTTGCACGCAATGCAGATGTCCTGATTCTGGATACTGCCGGTAGATTGCACACCAAAGTCAACCTGATGGAAGAGTTGAAAAAAATTCGTAGAGTTGTCGATCGGGAGATCCCCGGTGCACCCCATGAAACTTTGCTGGTTCTCGATGCAACCACCGGTCAGAATGCTCTGATCCAGGCCCGCACATTCCAAACGGCCGTGGAGGTTTCCGGTATCGCTTTGACCAAGCTGGATGGGACCGCCAAGGGCGGGATTGTTGTGGCAATCAGCTCCCAGCTCGACCTGCCGGTACGTTTGATTGGTATCGGTGAAGGCGTTGCTGACCTGCGCCCTTTCGATGCTGATGAATTTGTTGCAGCACTCTTTGCTAACAATTGAGATCGCTTGACTTTTTGTAACCTTTCACCTAGGCTGAAAGTCAGTATTAAAGGGGGAGCTCTAAGTGGCTTTGGAAGCGATTGCGCGGTTGGAAAAACTTGTTGATCAGTTGTTGACTGAGCGTATCGAGTTGCAAGAGCGCAATCAGGAACTCACCGCAGAATGTGAACGATTGATGCAAGATCGTTCCAGAGTCTGTGATGAGCTTGATAAATTGCTGGGTAAGTTGGAACATCTGGAAGGGAAAAGTCAGTGAAACAAAGCGTCCAGGTTTCCATTCTCGGTCAGCAGTTTAACCTCAGGAGTGATGCACCCCCGGAGCAGGTTCACCGGGTTGCCAGATTTGTTGAAGACCAGATTGCCCAAGTGACTTCCAGTGGTCGAGCGGTTGATTCTCTTCAGGCAGCAATACTCGCCCTGCTCAATGTCTCGGCTGCTCATCTTGGCGACGAGTCTCCCTCGGCAAGCTCGGGAGTGGATGAGCAACGCGTGAGTCAGTTGGTCGAAAAGATAGAAGCTGCCTTAGGCTGAAAACATTACAGTGTCGTGCTGCCAAGGCAAAGTTGTTTAAACAAACTATCTCCGTACGGGGATTTCACGATAGAGTGGTTATTGGTATTACCGTCCGCTACGGGCGTTTATAAAAGACGATGTGGAACAGGTTGCGTCATATTATGAAATCAGGAACTCCAGGATGCTTTTCTCAGTGTTGTCAACGGCTTAAACAAGCCGGAGGCATGCTGTGCGTGGAGATTTCAGTAGAAATCATTTGATGCAGTTTGTGTCCCCTCGTATATACCCCTCTTCTATCTGAACCCTTCCGTCCGGAGGTCTCGAGTCACGGGATCTCTACTCATGCCAAAGCGATCCATAAGAACCCGGTTTCTGGCTGAACGCAGATCACGTCCGCTCGAAAGCTGTATCAGTTCCAGTGCGGAAATCCAACTGCGGTTTCTGCAGTCGGAATTGTTTCACCGCGCAGAGTGTCTGGCCCTGTATAGCGCCATTCACAATGAGGTGCTAACGGAGACCGTCTCCGCGCGAGCTTTCGAACTCGGCAAGACCCTGGTTTACCCGCGAATCAAGGATGATGACCTAGAGTTTGTGGAAGTCCTGAGTTTGGCGGATCTGACCCGTGGAGCCTTTGGCGTGTTGGAGCCACAGGGGGATAGGTTGAGAGCAGTCGAGGAACTGGATCTTGTTGTCGTTCCGGGTGTAGCGTTCGACCAGTCTGGTCACCGTCTCGGTTATGGTCGTGGCTTTTACGACCGCACGTTGTCGGCATGTCGAGCAGACTGTGCGAAAGTCGGGTTGGCTTATGACTCGCAGTTGCTCGATACGTTGCCAGTTGCAGAACATGATCAAAAACTTTCTGTGTTAATGACAGAAAGTCGCACATTAAACTTTACCGCCTGATGGTTGCTGTTGCGCCACGGGTGTCTCATAAAAAACAATGCCAATAGGGAGGTGACGGCTTTGAATACAGAAATGATATTAGCACTCATTGCAGGTTTGATTGTTGGCGGATTCATTGGCGCGATTATCCGTGCCAAGTCTTCGGGAGCAAAACTGGCCAATGCTGAGCGTGAAGCTGCGCAAATTGTCGAGAGTTCGAAAAAAGAGGCAGACACGATTCGCAAGGAAGCGGAGCTTCAGTCCAAAGACGTTGTGTTTAAGGCAAAGGCCGACTGGGAGGACGAAGTCCGTGAAGCTCGCAGGGAACTGCAGTCACAGGAAAAGCGTCTAGTGCAGAAAGAGGAGAACCTTGATCGCAAGGTTGCTCAGGTTGATGAAAAGGACCAGGAGTTGACCCGTCGTGATCAGTCGTTGGCAGATCGTGATCGCAACCTGCAAAAGCGCACCGAAGAGATTGATGCTTTGGTTGCCGAGCAGCGTGTCAAGCTGGAACAGGTCTCCGGGATTACCACTGAAGAGGCCAAGCGGCAACTGATGGCATCCATGGAAAGTGAGGCTCGTCATGATGCCGCCAAGCAGATCAGGCGGATTGAAGATGAGGCGAAGGAGTCCGCAGACAAAAAGGCCAAGAAAATCCTCTCTCTGACGATCCAGCGTTATGCCGGTGATTACGTCGCGGAAAAGACCATCAACTCCGTGGCCTTGCCCGGTGATGAGATGAAAGGTCGGATCATCGGTCGTGAAGGCCGCAATATTCGTGCTATTGAAGCTGCAACCGGTATCGACCTGATCATCGATGATACGCCTGAGGCGGTTATTATCTCAGGCTTCAACCCGGTTCGCCGCGAAGTGGCCAGGATTTCACTCGAGCGCCTGATTGCCGATGGCAGGATTCATCCCTCGCGGATTGAAGAGGTGGTTAAGAAGGCCGAGCAGGAAGTCGATGGTACAATCCGTGAGGCGGGCGAGCAGGCCACTTTCGATGTCGGTGTCCACGGTATCCACCCTGAGATCGTCAAGCTGGTTGGACGTTTGCGTTATCGGACGTCTTACGGCCAGAATGTCTTGCAGCACTCGCTCGAAGTCTCCTTCCTTTGTGGCATCATGGCCGCTGAACTCGGCATCGATGTCAAACAGGCAAAACGCGCTGGCCTGTTGCACGATATTGGCAAGGCCGTTGACCATGAGATCGAGGGTTCGCACGCAGTGATTGGCGGCGACCTGGCGAGGAAACATGGCGAGGCACCTGAAATAGTGCATGCGATTGCCGCTCACCATGAGGATGAGAAACCTGAGACTAT